>JAPUJL010000208.1 GCA_027296185.1 SAR324 cluster bacterium
CCCAGGGCATCCTGGCGGCCATGGTCGCCACCGCGGCCTTGGGGTGGCTCTCCCTGCTCGAGGCGGCCATGCTGGCCGCAGGGCTGATGCTCATCACCCGCTGCGTGACGGGCACCATCGCCCGGCGTAGCGTGGATTGGCAAGTGCTGATCGTCATCGCCGCGGCCCTGGGCATCGGCCGGGCCGTCGACGCCACCGGGCTGGCGCGGGTGGTGGCCTCGGCCCTGATCGACGCGGCGGGTCCGCATCCGTGGCTGGTGCTGGCGGTGGTCTGCGGGCTGACGATGCTGTTCACCGAGCTGATTACCAACATCGCCGCCGCGGTGCTGGTGTTCCCCATCGCCTTCGCCGCCGCCGGCGACCTGGGGGTGAGCTTCATGCCCTTCGCCATCACGATCATGATCGGCGCCTCGGCCAGCTTCGCCACGCCCCTGGGTTACCAGACCAACCTGATGGTCTACGGCCCGGGCGGCTACCGCTACTCCGATTACCTCCGCGCCGGGCTGCCCCTGAACCTTCTCGTCGGCACCACCACGGTGCTGATCGCCCCGCTCGTCTGGCCGTTTTGAACGGGGCCGGCCCGCCTTGATTTCCGGGGGGCGGAATGAAATGCTGCATCGTCGGTAAATGACCCACTCTCACCGCGAGGCACCCGCCATGAGCCCCTTCCGTCCGCTCCGCCGCATGGGCGGCCTGACTCCGCTGTCCGCCGCGGCGATCGCCTGCGTCTGGGGCGCCTGCCTCTGGGGCGTCACCGCCCGCGCCGAGACCACGCTGCGCATCGTGCCCCACGCGGACCTGCGGAACACCGACCCCGTTTGGACCACGGCCTACATCACCCGCAACCACGGGTACATGATCTACGACACCCTGTTCGCCATGGACGAGAACATGGCGTCACAGCCGCAGATGGTGGACACCTGGGAGCAAAGCGCCGACGGACTGGTCTACACCTTCACCCTGCGCGACGGGCTGAAGTGGCACGATGGCAAGCCCGTGCGGGCGGCGGATTGCGTGGCCTCCCTCCGCCGCTGGGGAGCGCGGGACGCCATGGGGCAGAAGCTGATGCAGTTCACCCGCTCCCTGGAGGTGGTGAACGAGCGTACTTTCCGCCTGACCCTGAAGGAGCCCTACGGCTTGGTGGTGCCCTCCCTCAGCAAGATCAGCAGCAACGTCCCGTTCATGATGCCGGAGCGGGTCGCCAAGACCGACCCCTTCACGCAGATCAAGGAGAACATCGGCTCCGGGCCCTTCATCTTCGTCGAGGAGGAGTGGGTGCCCGGCAACAAGGTGGTCTACATCCGCAACCCGGACTATGTCCCGCGGGAGGAGCCCCCCAGCTTCGCCGCGGGCGGCAAGCGGGTCAAAGTGGATCGGGTCGAATGGCTCTACATTCCCGATGCGGCCACGGCCCAGGCGGCCCTGGCGGCGGGGGAGGTGGACTACTACGAGCGGCCTCCGGTGGACCTGCTGCCCCTCATGGAACGGGATCCGCGGCTGGTCGTCGCCATGATCGATCCCCTGGGCGTGCAGGGCTGGCTGCGCCCCAACCATCTGCACCCGCCCTTCGATCACCCCAAGGCCCGCCAGGCGCTGCTGTGGATGGTGAATCAGGAAGACTACATGCGGGCCATCATCGGCGACCCGCGCTACTGGCGGACCTGCGCCGCCTATTTCGTGTGCGGCACGGACTTCGAGACCGACGTGGGCTCCGAGGCGCTGATGAGCCAGGATCTCGACCGCGCCCGGCAATTACTGGCCGAGGCGGGCTACCGCGGGGAGCCGGTGGTGCTGATGGATCCCACCGACATACCCATGCTCCACGGCGCGACCCTGGTCACCGCCCAGATGCTGCGCAAGATCGGCGTGGACGTGCAGGTGCAGGCCATGGACTGGAGCACGCTCACCTCCCGCCGCGCGGAAAAAAAGGCGCCCGCCGAGGGCGGCTGGAACCTCTTCCACACCTGGTGGACGGCCGCGGACGTCAACTCGCCGGTGGCCAACATCGGCGTGGCGGGCAACTGCGAAAACGCGTGGTTCGGGTGGCCCTGCAGCGAGGCGCTGGAAAGCCTCCGGGACCGCCTGGCGCGGAGCACCGACCCCAAGGAGCAGTTCCAACTGACCGTCGAACTGCAGCGCCAGGCCTTCAAGGAGGTGCCCTACGTCAACTTCGGCCAGTGGATTCTGCCCACCGCCTACCGCAAAATTCTGGACGGCGTGATCGTCTCGCCGGTGCCCTTCTTCTGGAACATCTCCAAGCAGGAATAGCGCGCCCGCGCGGGGCGCGCCCTCCTCTCCCACCATGCTGGCCTATCTGATCCGGCGAGTGCTGGCTGTCATTCCGGTGATGGCCGTGGTGGCGATTATCGTCTTCCTGTTGCTGCGGCTCACGCCGGGCGATCCAGCGGCGGTGATCGCGGGGGATTACGCCACGCCCAACGACATCGAGCGCATCCGCCAGCAGCTCGGACTCAACGAGCCGATCTACACCCAGCTCGGCATCTGGCTGTGGAGCCTGATGCGGGGGGATCTGGGCGTCTCCATCTTCTCCGAGTTGCCCGTCACGCGCCTCATCGGGCAGCGGCTGGAGCCGACCCTGGCGCTGACCCTCTCGACGATGCTGTCCGCCATCGTGTTCGCCGTGCCCATGGGCGTGGTCGCCGCGTGGAAGGTGCGCACCTGGGTGGATCGGGTGTTGATGCTCTTCGCGGTGCTGAGCTTCTCCCTGCCGGTGTTCTGGCTGGGGTTCCTGTTGATCCGCGTATTTTCGGTAGGGCTGGAATGGCTGCCCGTGCAGGGCTACGTGAGCTTCCGCGAGGGGTGGGTGCCCTTCCTGAGCCACCTGATCCTCCCCAGCGCCACCCTGGGGCTGGTGTACATGGCGCTCATCGCCCGCATCACCCGGGCGACGGTGCTGGAGGTGCTGGCGGAGGATTACATCCGCACCGCCCATGCCAAGGGGCTGCGCCCCATGAACGTGCTGTTCGGCCACGCCCTGAAGAACGCCTCGGTGCCCATCGTGACCATCTTGGGCGTGGGGGTGGCGCTGCTCATCGGCGGGGTGGTGGTGACGGAGAGCGTGTTCGCCATCCCCGGGCTGGGGCGGCTGACGGTGGATGCGATCCTCCGCCGCGACTATCCGGTGATCCAGGGGGTGATTCTGGTCTTCTCCTCCGCCTACGTGCTGGTGAACCTGCTGGTCGACCTGACCTACACGTTCCTGGACCCAAGGATTCGGTATTGACTCCCGAATTCGAAGAGTAAAGCTGGCGATGAACGACGATCGAGGGCGAAGCATGAGTCGATTGGGTGCACGGAACCGAGTTTCCTGCCAAGCGGTGAATGAGGACAGCGTCCCCCTTCCCGCCTGGAGCGGATTCCGATCGGAAGCCAAATGGTAGAAGCCGAAATACTGGGAGTGTCGGATTCCGCCGCCGCGGCCACGGGCGCCGCTGGATGGCTGCGGCTGCTGCGCCGCAACCCCACGCTCATCGCGGGCGGGCTA
>JAPUJL010000209.1 GCA_027296185.1 SAR324 cluster bacterium
CTGGCCGGCGGATAGGTTTGGCCCCGGCCCACGGCCCCTGTACCCCATTCCGCACGGCCCGGCTCCCATGAATCGCACACCCCTGCTGGCCGCATGGGGCGCCCTGTTCCTGCTGCTCGCCCCCAGCCTGTTGGCCCAGGACGTGACGGTCAGCGGCGCGTGGGTGCGGCCCACTCCGCCCTACGTCACTCGCACGGCGCTTTACGCCACGCTCCACAACGCGGGCGGGCGGGAGGACCGCTTGATCGCAGTGGCCGCCGATATCGCCGAGCGGGCGGAAATTCACGAGACGGTGAACGAGGGCGGGATGCTGCGAATGCAGCCGGTGGCGGGCGGCGTGGCCGTCCCCGCCGGGGGCGAGGCCCAGCTGAAGCCCGGCGGCTATCACGTCATGCTGAGCGGGCTGAAAAGCGCCATCTGGCGGGGCGGTTCGGTCGCGGTCACCCTCACCTTCCAGCATGCCGGCGATGTCCGCATCGAGGCGGTCGCCGCCGACGAACCCCCGCAAACCCAATAGTTCCGGGCGCAAACGGTATGCGGTACCGCGGCTCTGACCAGGGTCGGAGGCTCCGGCCCGCCGTGGGAGACGGTTCGGCGGCGTTCAGGTCGAGGGGGGAGGCGATAGATCCCCACCCTTCGGGAGCAACCGCCTGGCGCGGACGGTCAGGCAGCTGGATTGGATTTTCCAGCGGAATCCGGCCCGGCTACTTTGCCTCGACGACGATGTTGCCCATCATCGGAGGGTGCAGGCCGCACCAGAACGGGATCGCCGCGGCCTCGGGGAATCGGACGACCGCGGTGCTGCCCGGCATCAGGGTGCCGGTGTTGAATTCACGCTGGAGCCCGATGGCGCTGTGCTCGATGGTGTGGTTGTTGGTGAACCGGATGCACTCCCCTTGCTTGATGACCATGAGCTTGGGAACGAAGACGTGCTGGATGTCCACTTCGTGAATCTGGGTGCATTTTCCCTGCGCCGCGGCGGCGCCCGGAAAGGCCAAGACAGCAGCGCCGATCGCCAGGGGAAGTGCAACCCGTAGGACGGTGGAACCCCGCAAGGGAAAAGGGAAAGCGATCATCGGTGCCCCCTCTGTGGAAATGAGCCTCAGTGCTCCCACGGGTTGTGCTTAGCGGCCGGCGGAAGCCAAATTTTCTCGTAATCCTTCTGGAGTACCTTCTCCCGAGCGATTTCCTCCGTCTTGGACATCTTCGAATATTTCTCCTCCGTGGGGCTGGAGAAATGGCGAATATTCAGGTTCGGAGCGGAAAAAACGCGGGCGAGGGCACCGCCGCACTTGGGGCAGGTTTCCACGGGCGGGTCGTTCATCCCGTGCTGCGTCTCAAAAATGGCGCGGCAGGGATCGCACCGGTACTCGTAGGAGGGCATTCGGTTACAGCCTGGAAGGATCGGGACAACCGCGGCGGAAGGGCGGCCGGCGAACCGGCCGCCCCCGCGCGATTGCTACAACTAACGACTGACCGCCATCCTAGCACACTACGCCGTGATGTTTTGCGGCTTGCCGTTCAGCGCGATACCGGCGAACTTGTCGTCCGCGAGCTTCACGCGGGCCGTGGAGGTATCCAGGCCCCAGAGGCGAGCGGCGTTGAGCCCGAAGATCTTCTTCTTCACGTCATCGGTGAGTTGAGGATATCCGTGGCCTTCCACCAGTTCGTTGGGGATTTGGAAACGCCGGAGGGCGTCGATCTGCCACTGCGGGTTGGCCCACAGGGTGGAGTCCGTACCCCACATGAGGTAGTCCTCGCCGAGATCCCGAAGCAGCGTGCCGATGACGTGGGCACAATCGATCGGGCGGTTGGTCACCGTCGCGGCAAAGGTCGAACCCAACTCGCTGTACAAATTCTTCCGTTGGGGCTTGAACATCTTCAGCGCCGCGATCTCCTCGTGATACGGCCACGCGGAGTGGAAAACGATAAAGTTCATGTCGAGGAAGTCGTCGCACACCCGGTCGAAGTCCTCGGCATGGGCGTACCGCGCCATGAATTGGCCGAACGGAATGCCCTTGTGGCAGCCGACGTTCTTGATGCCGAGTTTTTGGCACTTCTCCCAGATCGGGTAGGCGCGCTCGAGGTCGTCGAACCACCAGCCCTTCTGCGGGGTGGAATCGAAGGTGTAGAGCTTCAGTCCTTCGATTTTGTAATCCTCGACGAACATCTGCAGCCGGTCGAGGGTCTCGCCCACGCCCTGGTTCGGGGTGAGGCCGCCACCCATCATGATCGTGCGGTCGGGCCAGCGCTGCTTGATTTCAGCCTGCTCCTCGATGGGCACCATGTCCTTTCCGCCATAATCCTCGCGGAAACCGAACGGGTTGAAGATCGCGATGTCGGTGTCGCTCTCCTGCAGGATGACCTTGCCGAAGTTCTCGACGGTCATGTCGCGAATGCCGTTCTCGAACCCCATGGCCTTGCCCAGGCCATCGAGCAGGTCGACGAACCACATCCCCTGCTTGGTGGTGTTGACGCCCTCGACGTAGCCGTCATTCCGCCAGCAGATGTGGGTGTGCTGATCGACGACAAAGTTTCCGCCCTTGGCCAGGATGAACTTCTCCTCCGCCGCGTCCCGCTCGACCGCTTCGGCCTTATCGACGTCGAAGAACTTCATGCCGGTGATCTCGTTGATCGCCAGCATGACCGCGGCGAACCCGGTCGCGGTCTTCAGCATTTCCCGCCGGGACCAACGCCCCTTGGCGGCGTAGCCTTCCAGTTTATCGTTGATTTGCGGGCCCAGATGCCCCCCGGTAAAGAACCGCGAACCTTGCTCATAATGGTTCATGGGTTCCGTGGGGAGATTATCTAAGCCCTTTAAATGCTTTATGAAATTGAATTCCATGTCCGCTCCTTCCGTCAGTTACAACGCCAACCACACGTCAAAGGGACAAAAGAGTATCGAGCCACATCCAGCGCAGGCAAGAGGTTATCCGGGCAGGCTCACACCGAATTTATTCGGTTGGACGATCATCCAACATTTGACTCGGAGAGCCCTTCGACAGCAATCTGGATCTGCCGCCGACGGTAACCCCCTCCGAGCCGCAAACCCGCCTGGCTGGACCGCGCATGGCCCTCACCGGGCAGATGCCCCAGTCCGGCCTGGTTGGGCAATCCTGACCCGGCGCAACGATACGAAGGGCACTATCGGGTGTCAAACCTTTTTTCGTGCGGATAATCGCCTCCGGAGAACCGTTCCGGTGGTCGCTGGAGCGGTATCGAACGGCCCCTCCCGGGTGGCTTCACGGCGCTGCGGACTGCCAAGGGGCTTGGGTTGAGAGGCCGCCGGATGGACGGATGGGGACCGCATTGGGGGGCGGCCCTCACAACTTCGGCCGGATTTCTTGGGCGAAGCGCTCCATGGCGTCGAGCCCCTTGTCCAGAGTCTCGGGCAGGTAATCCAGGATGAGGTGCTCCACCCCGAGTTCCCCGAAGCGCTCGATGCCCGCCACGATGTCCTCCACCCGCCCTTCCA
>JAPUJL010000021.1 GCA_027296185.1 SAR324 cluster bacterium
ACATCCTGTAATAGCGCAGTGAATACTGGACATTGAGACAGATTGCGACGCCTTGAAACCCTATGGTCGGCTTAGACATTGAAGCGGAAGTTGATCACGTCGCCGTCCTGCACGACGTAGGTCTTCCCCTCGAGGCGCAGCAGCCCTTGGTCACGGGCCTGCTTGAAGCTCTCCGCGATTGCCAGGTCGTCGTAGCCCACCACCTCGGCGCGGATGAAGCCCCGCTCGATATCGGAGTGCACCTTGCCCGCCGCCTTCCGGGCGGGGGTGCCCCGCCGGATGGGCCAGGCCCGGCTTTCGTCGTCGCCGGTGGTGAGAAAGCTGATCAGGTCGAGCATGTCGTAGGACTTGCGGATGAAGCGGTCGCGGGCGGAGGTGTCCGCGCCCAGGTCAGCGAGAAACTCGGCTTGCTCCTCGGCGGGCAGGGTGGAGATGTCCATCTCGATCTTGGCGCTGATGGGCATCAGCGGCAGCCCCTCCCCCTCCGCCTGGGCTCGCAGGGCTTCGGGAATTCCTACTGGGAAGTCGCCCTCCTCCTGATTGAGCAGGCAGAGCAGGGGCTTGCCGGAGAGCAGGGAGAAGCCCGAGAGCAACCGGCGCTCCTCCTCGGAGAATTCCGCCCCCAGCAGGGAGCGGCCATTCTCCAGCCGTCCGATGCAGCGGTCGATCAGCGCCCGCTCTCGATCGCGGCCGGTCTCCTTCTTCATCCGCTCCCGCCGGTTTTCCAGCGGAATCAGGTCGGTGAGGATCAGTTCCTCGCGGAAGCGGACCATCTCGGAGGCGGGCGCGGGCGGCTGGGCCAGCATGGGGTTTGCGAAGCCCCGCAGCACGAGCACCAGGGCCTCGCATTCCCGCATGGCCTGGATGATCTGCGGGTCGAGCCCGCCTCCCGCCCCGGCGCCCTCGGGCCGCACGGCCACGTCGATGAAGGTGATCTCCGCGTACACCCGCTTACGGGAATCGAACAGCTCGGTCAGCCGCTCCACCCGGGGATCGGGCACTTTGATCGCGCCCAACCGCTCGCGTGCCTTGCCCGCCGCTCCCGCCTGTTTGGTGAGCCCGGTGAGCGCGTTGAAAATGGTGGATTTGCCCGACCCGGGAAATCCGACGATGCCGACCTTCATGAAATCCGATCCGATCCGGTGAAAACGCGGGCGAGGCGAGGCCCGCGTTGCTTACGCAGCGGGTGGCGCGTAGGGTATCGAGTACCCGTGCCAAGCCGGGGCCGTGACGCCGGCCCGCCCCATCCGCCATCCACTCGTTGCGTGAGACCCGATGAGAAAGTTGAGAATGACCCTCGGCGACGTCGTGCTCGAGGCCGAACTGTTCGACACGCCCACGGCCGACGCGATTTACGCGGTACTGCCCTTCGATGCGAGCGCCAATACCTGGGGCGAGGAAGTATATTTTTCCACACCCGTCACGGTAGGGGAAGAGCCCGGGGCGCGCACGGTGATGGAGCCGGGAGAGCTGGCCTACTGGCCTCCGGGCACCGCCATCGCCATCGGCTTCGGCCGCACCCCCGCCTCCAAAGGCGACGAGATTCGCCTGGCGTCGCCCTGCAACGTCTGGGGCCGGGCCCTGGCGGACGTGAAGCAACTCCGTTCGGTGAGCGCCGGCACCGCGATTCGGGTCGAGCCGGCCTGAGGCGGGCCGGTTGGTTCCGCAATTTCGCCCGCCCCGCGGCCGCCGCCCGGTGAAACCGCCCCGGGACCTGGAGCACGATCTCGAACACACCATCCCACCTGAAGGGGGCGCCGACAGCTGGCGGCTGTTCGGGGACATGACAGCCCGCTCCCTGACCCTGCTCGAAGTCAAGGCCGGGGAGCGGGTGCTCGACCTGGCCTGCGGCATGGGTCAGGACACCCTTGCCATTGCCGCGGAGTCTGCTGGGGGCGGCGGACCGGACCCCGACGCAGGGCCCGCCCTGACGATCGGGGCGGAGCCATCGAACCGCATGATCCGTTGGGGCCAAGGTCAGGCCCGGGCGCCGTCCGGCCCCGCCGATGCGGGTGAGGCCGGCCGGCCGGCCGCCTGGGTGCGTGCCTACGCCGAGGCCCTGCCCTTCGGTGACGGGGTGCTGGACGCCGTGCTCTGCAAGGGGGCGATGGACCATTTCGTGTCGCCCGGCCGCACGATGGCCGAAATCGCCCGGGTGCTTCGCCCCGGCGGTCGGGCGGTGCTGTCCATTGCCAACTACGATTCGCTCTCCTGCCGGCTGGGGCGGCTCCGGGAGGGATGGCTGCGCCGCACCTGGCCCGGCCATGTGACTCCGGCCCATCCCTATTTCGAGCCGCCGCCGGATCACCTCACGCGCTTCGGCTACCGGCAGATTCTGGCCCTGGCCGGACCCCCGCTCCGGCTCCGCCGGGTCGAGGGCATCTCCCTGCTGTGGGGGTTTCCCCCATGGGGCAACCTGCTGGGCTGGATGCCCGAACCCCTGACGGCGCTGCTGCTCGGCGGCGCGGCGGCTCTGGGCCGGGTTTTTCCCGCCTGGGCGGATGTGATCGTCGTGCGGGTGGAAAAACCGTCACCCGGCGGTTAGACTTCCCAGAGCCGGCCGATTCCCGATCGCCGCTGCTGCCACGGTCCCCACAGGTTCCGTCCAATGAAAGCCAACACCTACCGCGAATCGCTGGACTCTGTGCTGGCCCGCTGCTCCCTCCTCGGGGCGGAGCGGGTGTTCTTCCGCGAGATCGTCGGGCGGGTGCTGGCCCAGAATCTGAGCGCGAAGCGGGACGACCCTCCGGCGCCGAAATCGGCCATGGACGGCTTCGCCCTGCGGGCGGCGGACACGGCGGGCGCGACGGAAAAGCGGCCGGTGCGGTTCGCCTTCGACGAGGTGGTGGGCGCGGGTCACCAGGCCGAGGGGACGGTCACCGCCGGCGGGGCGATCCGCGTGATGACCGGCGCCCTGCTGCCCGTGGGCGCGGACGCGGTCGTCAAGCAGGAGGACACGGTCTCCCAGAAGCTCGCCGGAGACGGCAAACCCTCGACCTCCGGCCGCTTCGCCGTCACCGCGCCGCTCGCCCTGGGGGAGAACGTGTTTCCTACCGGTTCCCGCTTCGCCCGGGACGACGTGCTCGTCCCGGCGGGGATCCCGCTCAACTCCCAGGCCCTGGGCCTCTTCGCCGGCGAGGGTCGCGAGGACGTGCACGTGTTCCGCCGGCCCCTGGTGGTGATCCTGGCCCTGGGCGACGAGTTGGTGGAGCCGGGCCGCCGGCTCGAGCCGGGCCAAATCTACGTCAGCAACCTCTACGCCCTGGAGGCGGAGGCGGTTCGCTACGGAGCCGAGACGCTCAATCTGGGCATCGTGGGCGACGACCCGGCGGCCATTCGGCGCCGCCTGCGGCGCTACGCCCAGAGCGACGGCAGCGGACGGGCGCACATTGTGGTGACCATCGGTGGCTCCCACCAGGGGGATTTCGACTACGTCGGGGACGTGCAGGAAGGACTGGGCGGCCAAATCCACTTTCGGCGCACCCGGATCAACCTGGGCGGCTCGACCGTCTTCGGCACCGTGGGCGAGACGCTCATGTTCGGGCTGCCCGGCACCCCCCTGGTCTCCTGGGGCGCCTTCGAGCTCCTGGTGCGCCCGGCGATCTGGAAGATGGGCGGGCGGCGCACCCTGGAGCACCGGGTGCTCCAGGCGCGGCTCGGGGCGCCGCTGACGATGAATCCCCGGCGCCCGGGGCGCGCTCATTTCATCCCCGCCATGCTGGAGTTCGAAGGCGATGGTCCGCCCCGCGCCTTCCCCCTCACCGAGCGGCCCACCGGCAGCCAGCCCACCGCCACCCTCGCCGATGGGCTGATCGCCGTTCCGGAAGATACGGATTCCCTTGCCGAGGGCGACAGCGTCCCGGTCTGGTGGCTGCAGGGTTAAATCCCCGGGGCGCCGCTCAGAAGCTGTACTTGATGTCGAAGAAGACCCGGTCGTTGAGCCGGACCCGCTGGAAGAGGGGGTTCCCGTCGCCGGCCGACTGGAAGATCAGGACGCCGCCCGTCACCGAAAACGCGTCGAACACGTCGTATTCCACCGAGTAGCGCTGAACGCCGCCCTCGTCGGCGGCATTGCCGAAGAGCAGCAGGATCCCGTTCAGCGTGAGCGTCTGGTTGAGGAAGTCGCCGCGATAGGAGAGCGCGTACTGGTTCAGCTCCTCGCCGGTTTCGTCAAGGTTCGGCTCGAAGTCGTGGATGCGCCGGTTCACCGCCTCGACGGTGATCGTCGTGTCGTTGATGCCGTTGTAGTCCAGGCCAACCATCGCATCCCAGCGTTCCTTGGGCTTGAAGGGCTCACCCTGGGCGCTAAAGAACTCCAGTCCGTCGAACAGGGCCGCCTCGCTTTTGAGCAACCAGTTGCCGAGGGCGACGTTCACCGCCGCGCCGCGCATGGTGAGGCGGCTGTGGCGCAGCCGCGGCTGGGGAACCCCATCGCGCACCACCAGCTCGGCGTGAGCCGAATCGTCGAAGAACTCGGCGTAATAGAAGGCGAGGTCCCAGCCGGAGAAGATGCCCTTCAGCTC
>JAPUJL010000210.1 GCA_027296185.1 SAR324 cluster bacterium
GTGTAAGGGAGCCTACTATACTTGACGCTCCCTGTCATGATTTTTCGCCCGGGCGGAAGGCGGCCGACACGAACCCGCGCACGGATGGGACGGAGGGGAAAAGTGGGCGGTTGTGAGGGCGCGGACGGAATGGCGAGCGGCCCCACACGGCGGCCCGGATGTCCGGGGCGATACGGAGGCGTAGCGCGCCCGAGGGGTCAGCCGCTGTCGTGCTCGTCGCCGCTGTGATCCTCGAAGAATTTGCGCAGCTCGGTCAGGGCGGCGCGGCCCATGTTGGTGTCGGCGAGGGGGCGGGTCAGCTCGCCCAGCTGGTCCATCTCGAATCTCAGCGCGATAGGGTTCTCGCCGGCGGCAGCGCGCTTGACCATCTCCATCTGCGCGCGGATTCGGACGCGTTGGGCCTTGGGAAGCATTTCCTCCGCCTCGGGCCAGGCCTTTTCGATACCCTGGAACACCGCTTGGGCCATGTTGCGGAACTCGACCATCTGGCGCTGGTTGAGGTCGTCGACGGCATGCTCGATCGCCTCGTCCATGATCCGCTCGATCTCCGCGTTGGTCAGGCCGTGGGAGGGAATCACCTCGATCCGAGCCTCTTGGCCGGAGCGCTGCTCGACGGCGCTCACGGTGAGGATGCCGTTGGCGTCCACGAGAAAGGCGACCTCCACCTTGGGCAGCCCCGCGGGCATCGCGGGCAGGCCCTTCAGCTTGAAGCGACCTAAATTCCGGCAGTCGCGCACGAACTCCCGCTCGCCCTGGTAAATGTTGAGGTCCACGCCCGTTTGGTTGTCCACGTAGGTGGTGAACAGCTCGGTGGCCTGAGCCGGGATGGTGGTGTTGGCGGTGATCAGCTTGCTGAAGGTGCCGCCCAGGGTCTCGATGCCGAGGGATAGGGGGATCACGTCCAGCAACACGTAATCCCGCCGCCCGCCGGCCAGGAGATGGCCCTGCACGCCGGCGCCGATGGCCACCACCTCGTCCGGGTCGATGGATACGTTGGGGCGCCGCCCGAAGAAACCCTCCACCTTTCGCCGCACCAGCGGGATACGCGAGGAGCCACCCACCAGCACCACGTCGTCGATTTGCTCCGGTGTCTTCCCGGCGGCGTCCAGGGCCTTGCGGCAGCTTTCCAGAGTGGAATCCAGGTAGGGCTCGATCAGCCGGTTCAGGGTCTCGGCGGCGAACACATCGGAAAATTGGAGGTTCTGGCCGGGAAGCTCCACGCTGAAGGGCGTCTCGTCCGCGCCGCTGAGGTCGATCTTGATCTGCTCGCCGATCTTGCGCAGCAGCATGCTGGGGCCCGGCCGCTCCAGCTCGGCGTCCGGCCGATCGGCCAGGATGCGCCGCTTGATCTCCTGGGCCACCTCGTGGTCGAAGTCGTCGCCGCCCAGGTGGGTATCGCCGTGGGTGGATAGCACCTTGAACACCGATCCGGAGAGCTCGAGGATGGAAATATCGAAGGTGCCGCCCCCCAGGTCGTACACCGCCACGGTGCCCCGCTGCTGCTCGTCCAGTCCGTAGGCGATGGCCGCGGCGGTGGGCTCGTTGACGATCCGCACCACCTCCAGGCCGGCGATCCGGCCCGCGTCGCGGGTGGCCTGACGCTGCGCGTCGTCGAAGTAGGCGGGCACCGTCACCACCGCCCGCTCGATGGGCATGCCCAGGGCCTCCTCCGCCTCGCGCTTGACGGCTTTGAGGATTTCCGCCGAGAGCTCCTGGGGCGTGAAGGTCTCGTCGCCCACGCGCACTTTGACCAGCCCCCGCTGCGCCGCCTCGACGGTGTAGGGGAGCCGCGGGAGATCCTCGGCCAAGTCCTGGATATCCCGCCCCATGAGGCGCTTTACGGAGAACACCGTGCGCTCCGGCGCTTCCGTGCGCTGCGCGCGGGCCGCCTCGCCCACCACCCAGCGGCCCTCCTTGCGCAACAGCACGGAGGGGACGATCGGGCCTTGGCCGGGCTTGTGGATCGCTTCCGGGCCGTGCTCGAACACGGCGGCGGCGAGGCTGTTGGTGGTGCCCAGGTCGATCCCGACGATCAGGCTGGCCGGCGGTTCCGCCGGCTTGGTTTCTGGGCGCTTGTCCGGTTCGGTCATTTCGGTCTTGGATTTGCGGTCGTTGCGGGTTGCGCACCCGCCTCACGGTTGCCGCCGCTGCGCGGGGGCCTTATCCGGTGATCAGGCGGGCGCCGCGCTTGCGGGTGACGTAGTTCCACCCCCATTGAATGAGCACCAGCACCTGGTTGTCGAACTCCACCAGGTAGCGGATGTGGACGAAGATCCAGATCAGCCACGCCACCAGGCCCGAAAGCCGCACCCAGCCCAGATCGGCCACGGCGGCATTGCGCCCGATCACCGCCAGCGCCCCCTTGTTGCGGTAGCGGAAGGGCTTCGCGGGCCGGCCCTTCAGCCGACGCAGGATCGTGCGGGCGGCATGGCTGCCCTGCTGCATGGCCACCGGCGCCAGGCCGGGCAGGGGCTCGCCCTCCGCCCCGCCGCAGCGGGCCAGATCGCCGATCACGATCACGTCGGGGTGGCCCGGCACCGTAAGATCGGGCTCGACGATCACCCGTCCCACCGAATCCAGCTCGGCGCCCGTGGCCCGGGCGACCGCCTCGCCCATGGGGGATGCCTTCACTCCCGCCGCCCAGAGCACCGTGCGGGCAGTGAGCGTTTCCTCCCGGCCCTCGGCCCGGAGCGTCAGGCGGGGAGCATCGATCCCGGTCACCAGAGTGCCCGTGCGCACCCGCACGCCCATTTGACTCAGCCGGTGCGCCGCCCGGGCGGAGAGGCCCTCGGGAAAACCGGGCAGAATGCGCGGGCCGCCCTCCAACAGCAGAATGACCGCGTCGCTGGAACGGATGCGGCGGAAGTCGTGTTTCAGGGTGCCGCGAGCCAGCTCCGCCATGGCGCCGGCCAGCTCCACCCCCGTCGGTCCGCCGCCGATGACGGCAAAGTTCAGCAGGCCCTCCGGCTCTACACGCTGTGGATTCCGCTCGGCGGCCTCGAAAGCGGAAAAGATGCGCTGCCGCAACTTGAGCGCATCCTCGATGGTCTTCAGGCCCGGTGCCGCCGCCGCCCACGCCTCGTTGCCGAAGTAGTGATGGGTAGTGCCCGCCGCCACCACGAGCGTGTCGTAGGGCAGCTCCCCGTCGGTGAGCAGAAGGCGTTTGCCCCGGGCATCGATGCCGGACGCTTCCGCCTGGAACACCGTCACGTTCAGGTGGCGGCGCAGCACCCCGCGCAGGGGAGAGGCGATGTCGCCCGGTGAGAGCACTCCGGTGGCCACCTGATACAGCAGCGGCTGGAACAGGTGAAAATTCCGCCGGTCCACCAGGGTTACGTCCACGCCACGGGGAGCCAGGGCCTGGGCCGTAAACAGCCCGCCGAAGCCGCCACCCACGATCACGACGCGATGGGCCCCCGCGCGTGGCCTCCCTCCCGCCGGCCCCCCGGCCCGGCCACTGGCCCGGCCCCCGGAACCGCGGCGGCGGTGCATTTGGGATGCGGCGAGGGCGAGTTCCCCGCGGCCCGACCCCGTAGGGGTCACGCCGGGAGCCGATCCAGCAGGCGGATGAGGTAGGACTCCTGGTTCATGCTGTTCTGAATGGCCTGCAGGCGATCGGCGCCGGCGCCGGTCAGGGCCTCTTCGAACAGCCGCTCCCGTTCGGCGAGGACATCCCGCCGGCGGGCCTCCAGTTGTGCGGAGAGCTCCCGGCGGCGCGAGCCGTCCTGGGCCTCGTCCAGCTCGTCGATTTCCTCCTGAAGCAGGAACATCTCCTGGAGAAATCCATCGGGCAGGCGCTTGGTGTCCAGTTGCACGGTGCCGGCCAGCCGCTTCAGCAGGTAGGCGCTGCGTTCCACATCGGATCGCAGGACGCGGTAACCCTCGTTGAGGGCCGCGGACAGCCGCTCGGCGGCGGACTTCACGGCCGGCTCGGCCGTGGCGAAGAAATCGGGGTGCAGCGCCAGACTCAGACGCCCGTAGAGCTCTTCCACTTGGGCAAAATCGATACGGTAGGCGGGGCGCAGCCCGAATATCTCGAATGTGCCCGCCCGGGCCGCTTCCGGCTGAATCGCCTCGCAGGCGAAGCAGTAGACCGCGTTCGCCAGCGCAACGCCGCACTTGGCGCAGGTCTCCCCTGGCTCCGGCCGGAGCGCGCTCGCGGCCCCGGCGGTGGTCATCCGGCCTGCCCGTGCTTGCTCTTGTAGTCGTTGATCGCGGTCTTGATCGCGTCCTCGGCGAGCACCGAGCAGTGGATTTTGACCGGCGGGAGGGAGAGCTCCTCGACGATGTCCACGTTGCGGATTTCCATCGCCTCGTCCAGGGTCTTGCCTTTCACCCACTCGGTGGCGAGGCTGGAACTGGCGATGGCGCTGCCGCAGCCGAACGTCTTGAACTTGGCATCGACGATGTGGTCATCCTCCACCCTGATTTGGAGCTTCATCACGTCGCCGCACTCCGGCGCTCCCACGAGCCCCGTGCCCACGCTGTCGTCCTGCTTGTCCAGGCTGCCCACGTTGCGCGGATTGTTGTAGTGGTCGATGACCTTTTTGCTGTACGCCATGTTCCTACTCCTTCTCTAGACTCGCGTTGGAAACGCCCCGTTCACAAAATCGTTTGCCGTCAAACTCGGATCATTCGGTCGTCGCTCTCATAATCTCGCGGTCATCCGCCTTCGGCCCGCTAGTGCGCGTTCCACTGAATCGATTTGATGTCCACCCCTTCCTGGGCCAACTCGTAAAGCGGCGACATATCCCGCAACCGGGAGACGGTCTCGACGACGCGGCGGATCGTGTGGTCGATCTCCTCTTCGGTATTGAAGCGCCCCACGCCGAAGCGGATCGAGGAATGGGCCAGGTCGTCGCCTACGCCCAGGGCGCGCAGCACGTAGGAGGGCTCCAGGCTGGCGGAGGTACAAGCCGAACCGGAGGAGACCGCGATGTCGTCGATTCCCATCAGCATGCTTTCGCCCTCGACGAAAGCGAAGCTGAGGTTCAGATTTCCCGGGTGGCGAAACTCGGCATGGCCGTTCAGGTAGACGAAGTCGATCTCCCGGGTGATGCCCTCGCGCAGCCGGTCCCGCAACGCCCGAATGCGCTGGTTCTCGGTGGGTCCGTCGGCGAGCATGAGCTCCGCCGCCTTGCCGAAGCCGACGATGCCCGGCACGTTCAGCGTGCCCGAGCGGATGCCCCGTTCGTGCCCCCCACCGTAGATGATCGGCGTGATCCGCACCCGGGGCTTGCGCCGCCGGACGTACAGCGCGCCGATGCCCTTGGGACCGTAGATTTTGTGGGCCGTGTAGGAGGCGAGGTCGATGTTCATCTCCTCCACGTCGATTTTCTGGTGGCCCACCCCCTGGGTGGCGTCGCAATGGAACAGCACACCGTGCTTGCGGGCGATGGCGCCGATCTCCTTGAGGGGATGGAGCGTCCCGATCTCGTTGTTGGCCGCCATCAGGGAGATGAGCGTGGTCTTGTCGGTGATTGCCGCCTCCAACTGCTCCAGGTCGATGGAGCCCTTCTCGTCCACCTCCAGGTAGGTCACCCGGAAGCCCCGCTGCTCCAGCATCTGGCAAGTGTCCAGCACCGCCTTGTGTTCGATGGTCGCCGTGATGATGTGGTCGCCCTTCTCCTTGTAGAACTCCGCCACCCCGACCAGCGCGGCGTTGTCCGATTCCGTGGCGCCGCTGGTGAAGACCACCTCCTTCGCGCCCGCGCCGATGAGGGCCGCCACTTGCTCGCGGGCCTGCTCGACGGCCTCCTCGGCCACCCACCCGAAGGCGTGGTTACGGCTGGCGGCATTGCCGAAGTCTTCCGTGAAGTGGGGCAGCATCGCCTCCACCACACGGGGGTCGACCCGGGTGGTCGCGTGATTATCGAGGTAGATAGGTGTTTTCATTTTTGCTCATCTGAAACAGAAGCGTGTGGGGCCCCATCCCGAGAATTTCCTCCAACGTCAGCCCCGCCATGAAATCCTTGAAGCGGCGGTGCACCACCTGCAACGGATCGTGGGTGGGACAGACCGGCGTGAACCGGCAGCAGGAATCGTCCTCCACGCAATCGACCAGGTTGAACGGACCCTCCAGCGCCTCGACGATCTGGGCCATGGAGACCCGCGCCGGGTGGAGCGCCATGATGTAGCCCCCCTGGGCGCCACGGGTGGATTGCAGAATGCCCGCCGAGGCGAGCTGCTTGAGGATGTTCGCCGCCATGGCCGCCGGCAGCCCGTAGCGCCCCGCGATCTCCCGGGCGCTCATCGCCTCGTGGCCCGAGCACAGGTCCCGCAGCAGAATCAGACCGTAATCGATCTTTTTGGATAGCTTCATCATGCCCCAGTTCCCTCCGGCGGCAGGGTCAACCGCTCGGTGCCGATCCTTCCTCGTTGCCAATTCTCCCCCACCGGCACCGGCGTATAGCACCGAATCGGTACGGTTTCAAAACGCGCCGCAAGCTCCGATTCCTTCCATCATGCCAAAAATCTCCGCTGTGGCCAATCGAGAATAATTCGCACAAATTTAGTGCTCATTGAGCCTAGGGCAGAAAATTGGCGGTGTCAAGGGTTTTGCCGCCAATCACCCACCCACTTTCAGCCCCTCCCTTGCGGCGTTGGCGAGTTGGTCGCAGCGTTCGTTTTCCGGGTGGCCGGCGTGGCCGCGCACCCATTTCCAGTGGACCGTGCGTTCTTTCAGCAGGGCGTCCAGGGTTTCCCAGAGCTTCCGGTTGAGCACGGGCTTGCCGTCGGCCTTGCGCCAGCCCTTGCGCTTCCATCCGGCCAGCCAGCGGGTGGCGCCGTCCGCCAGGTAGCGGCTGTCGGTGACCAACTGCACCGTGGCGCCAGGCGGGGCGCGGCGCAGTCCCTCGATGGCGGCGGTCATTTCCATAATGTTGTTGGTGCTGCTGGGGGAGGCGCCGGAAAGCTCCTCCCGCCGTCCGCCGGCCTCGACGATGGTCCCCCAGCCTCCCGCGCCGGGGTTGGGAGAGCAGGAGCCGTCGCTCCAGATGCGGATCGTGCCGGCGGGCACGTCAGCCGATTCTGCGTCGCTTAGAACCACGGCCGCCGGGGCGGATTCACGGGTGGATTCACTGGGGGTCTCGGCATCTCCGGGAGGCCCGCCCAGCGCCCGCTCCAGGGTGTCGAGGGCGCGGCGGAATTCGGCGGCCCGTTCGCGCGGCAGCCCCTCGCGCTCGATCCGCTCCGCCAGGGCGCGGAGGCGGCGCAACGCCGCTTGCATTTCGTTTTCAGCCACGGGAGCGGGCCGGCGCGGGGCCAGGGGAAGCAGATTGAAAATCGGCGGCCGGGCGCGTAGTGTGAGGCCAGCGGTTCCCGCCGCGGCGGTCTCTGCTCCCGTAGTTTATCTGGATAAAACAAGGCATTCCTAATGCCTAGTGCTAGGTTCGAGTCCTGGCGGGAGCACCTTTGCGCCCGCGTCGCCGCTCCCGGTGCCCGCCGGGCCGAGCGGAAAATGGGCGCGGTACCAGGCCATCCCATTGCCGTATCGCCGGTCGAAGAAGTGAATCTCTTTTTTGTAGGCCGGCAGCACGCCCGGTTGCGCCACCAGGTTGCGGAAAAGGAAGGTCGTGCCGCTCTTCTGGGCGCCGATGACGATGAAATCCGGCGTCATGCGCGATTCCGCCGAGCGCGGGCGGAACCGGATTGGAACCGCCTCCCGACAGGAGCGGAGGGACCCCTTCCGCCATGCGGCTATTGGAGGGGGCGCGTCCGGCAAGGGGATTGCGAACGACGCCGTTTCGGTCAGGCCCATTCCGGTTAGGGGTGTTTCGATCATCGGTTCTCCTGAGCCGTTATCGGAAAGACGCGCCGTGGGGTCAAGGGGGCGTCGAACCAGCGCCGGCATACACGGCGATCGCTTGGGCGCCGAGCGCGCCAAGTGTGGCGGGGACCTCTCCCCAATCGGGGACGGTTGTGGTAGGAGAAGCCGCGAAACACCCGTCCCGGAAACACCCATTCGGATCGAAAGTGCGATTCATTCCCAACAACGAGCGGGCGCGCCAGGAGATGCTCGCGGAAATGGGCGTCTCCAATATCGAGGCGCTCTTCGCCTCCGTGCCCGAGGCGGTGCGCCTGGGCCGGCCACTGGCGCTGCCCGAGGGGCTGCCCGAGCAGGATCAGCTGGAGCGGTTCGCGGCGCTCGCCGCGGCCAACGCGGGCACCGGGATGACGAGCTTCCTGGGCGCCGGAGCGTATCCCCACTTCAGCCCGCTGGTAACGGACAGCCTGATCCAGCGGGCGGAGTTTCTCACCGCCTATACGCCCTACCAGCCCGAGGTTAGCCAGGGAACGCTCCAGGCGATCTTCGAGTTCCAGACCTTCATGTGCCTGCTCACCGGGATGGACGTGGCCAACGCCTCGGTCTACGACGGGGCCAGCGCCACCACCGAGGCGGTGCTGATGGCGGACCGGCTCCAGCGGGACCGGCGCCGGGTGCTGCTGCCCGCTTCCTTGCACCCCTATTACCGGGAAGTGGTGGAAACCTATGCCCACAACCTGGACTTGGAACTGGAGACGGCCGGGCTCGACGACCGCAGCGGGCGGCTCGACCTGGAGCGGCTCGACGCAGCGCTGGGGGACGACGTGATTTGCGTCGTGGTGCAACAGCCCAATTTCTACGGCATCATCGAAGACCTGGAAGCCGCCGCCCAGCGCGCCCATGCCCACGGGGCCCTGCTCGTCGCCACGGTCGGCGAGGCGCTGAGCCTCGCGGTGCTCAAGACACCGGGAGCCTGCGGCGTGGACATTGTCTGCGGGGAGGCGCAGAGCTTTGGGGTGCCGCTGGCCTACGGCGGACCGTACCTGGGATTCATGGCGTGCCGCGACACCCACAAGCGGCAGTTGCCCGGCCGCATCTCGGGGGAGACCGTCGATCTCGAGGGCAGGCGCGGCTTCGTGCTCACCCTGGCCACGCGGGAGCAGCACATCCGCCGGGAGAAGGCCACCAGCAACATCTGCACGAACCAGAACCTGGTGATGCTGAGCGCCCTGATTTACCTGACCGTGATGGGCCGGGAGGGGCTGAAGGAGGTGGCCGGCCAGAACGTCTCGCTGATGGCCTACTTCCTGGAGGGCCTCGCGCGGCTGCCGGGTTACGGCCTGCGCTACGGGGGTCCGCGCTTCAACGAGGTGGCCGTCCGCTGCCCGGGGCCCGCGGCGGAGGTGGCGGCGGCCTGCCGGCAGCGCGGGATCGTGCCGGGGCTGGTGCTGGACCGATTCGACGGCTCCCTCGCCGATACGCTCCTGGTCGCCGTCACGGAGACCCACCACAAGCGGCAGGTGGATGCCCTGCTCGCGGCCCTGGCGGAAGCGGCATGAGCGGCAAACCGCCGGGATTCTTCCAAGAGGAGCCCCTGAGCTTCGAGTATCCCGAGACGGGGCAGCGGGGAGCGAAGCTCCGCGACCCGGGGGTGCCGGAGGCCTCCCTGGAGCAGGCCCTGGCCGGCGCGGCGCTGCGGGAAGACGGCCTGGAGGGATTGCCCCAACTCTCCGAGTTCGACGCGATCCGCCACTTCACGCGGCTGTCCAAGTACAACTTCGCCATCGACGGAGGGATGTACCCGCTCGGCTCCTGCACGATGAAGTATAACCCGCGCATCAACGAGGCGGTGGCGCGGCTGGGGGGTTTCGCCGAGGCGCATCCTCTCCAGTCGGACGAGCTGTCCCAGGGCACGCTGGAGGTGCTGTTCCGCCTGCAGGAGGCGCTGAGCGAAATCACCGGCTTTGTGGGCGTTTCCCTGCAACCCGCGGCGGGGGCGCAGGGGGAGCTGACGGGCATGCTGCTGATCCGCGCCCGGCTGGACGACCGGGGCGAGCGGCGGCGCTATGTCTTGGTGCCCGACAGCGCCCACGGCACGAACCCTTCCAGCGCCCACATGGCGGGCTTCGGCGTGCGCGAGGTGAAGAGCGGCGCCGACGGGCGGATCGATCTGGAAGCGATGGAACGGGCCATGGACGGGGAC
>JAPUJL010000211.1 GCA_027296185.1 SAR324 cluster bacterium
TGGAAACGTTCCGCGGAGAATGCCTCACCCCCCAGCCCCCTCTCCATTTCATGGAGAGGGGGCGCAACGCGAGACTCGTAGCGCCGCCGAAGCGCGGGGTGAGGTAAAAATTACACGTTCGAAAACCATGACCGAACCAAAAGCCAAGCAGAAGAAGAAGGGCGCGGGGCCCATCGCGCCGGAGGCGGTGGAGAGTGCCCTGGGCCGGACGCCGCGAAGGGTCGTGGGCAAGCCCATGCCCCTGGTGGACGGGGTGGACATGGTCACCGGCCGCGGAAAGTACTCCGCCGACCTGCAGTTCCCCGATGCCCTGGTGGGGCGGATTCTCCGCTCGCCCCATGCCCACGCGCGCATCGTCTCGATCGACACCTCCGAGGCCCTGGCGCTGGAAGGGGTGCGGGCCGTGATCACCGGCGAGGACAGCGGGGTGCCCTTCGGCGTGTTGCCCATCGCCAAGGACGAGTTCGCCCTGGCCCGGGAGAAGGTGCGCTACAAGGGCGAGGAGGTGGCGGCCGTGGCGGCGGTGGACGCGTGGACGGCGGAGCAGGCGCTGGAGCGCATCCGCGTCGAATACGAGCCGCTGCCGGCCTACGACGATCCCTTCGAGGCCATGGCCGAGGGGGCGGAGCAACTCCATGCCCACCGGGAACGGAACATCGAGCGCGAGGTGGATCACGAGTTCGGCGACGTGGAGGCGGGCTTCGCGGCGAGCGACGTGGTGCTGGAGGAATCCTTCGTGGCGCCGGAAGTGACCCATGCCCAGATGGAGCCCCACGCGGCCGTGGCGCAATGGGACGAATACGAGCAGCGGCTGACCGTCTGGTGCTCGACCCAGGTGCCCTACTACGTGCACATCTCCCTGGGCGAAGTAATGGAGCTCGACATGAGCCAGATCCGCGTGATCAAGCCCATGGTGGGCGGCGGATTCGGTTGCAAAACCGAGGCCCTGTCCTACGAGCTGATCTGCGGGCTCCTGGCCCGCAAGGCCAAGGGGACGGTGAAAGTGGTGCTCAGCCGGGAGGAGGTGTTCTTCGCCCACCGCGGCCGGCCGGCCACGTGGACCCGGCTCAAGCTGGGCGCGTCCAACGACGGCAAGCTGCAGGCGGTGGAAGCCGAGGTGGTGCAGAAGGGCGGGGCGTACGGCGGCTATGGCGTCGTGACGATCCTATACGCCGGGGCCTTACTGAGCGCCATCTACGACATCGAGAACGTGAAGTACCGGGCTCACCGGGTGCTGACCAACACCCCCGCCAATGGTGCCATGCGCGGGCACGGGACGGTGGACGTGCGCTTCGCCTTCGAATCCATGCTGGACATGCTGGCGCGGAAGCTCGGCATGGATCCGGTCGCCTTGCGGCAGAGGAATATGTTGCAGGCGCCGTGCATGACGATCAACGACCTGCTGGTGAACAGCTACGGCTATCCCGAGTGCATCGAGAAGGCCGCGGCGGCCTCGGACTTTCACCGCAAGGCGGGCAAGCTGCCCTTCGGCAAGGGCATCGGCATCGCGGGCAGCCATTACGTCAGCGGCTCGTCCAAGCCCGTGAACCGCTCCAACATGCCCCACGCGGTGGTCTCCCTGAAGCTGGACACGGACGGCGGGATCACCCTGTTCACCGGAGCGGCGGAGATCGGCCAGGGTTCCAGCACGGTCCTGCTGCAGATCGCGGCGGAGGTCATCGGATGCCATCCCCGGCGGTTCCGGGTCGTGGCAGCGGACAGCGTCTTGACCCCCAAGGACAACGGCAGCTATTCGAGCCGCGTCACGCTCTACGTGGGCAACGCCACGCTTCAGGCGGCCCAGCGCATGCGGGAGCAATTGTTCGATGCGGCGGCGCGCGGGCTGAACGCCTTTCCGGTGGACGTGGAACTGGTGGACGATGCTTTCCGGCTCATCGCCGAGCCGGAGAAGAGCCTCGCCTGGAGGGAGGGGGTCGAGCTGGCGCTGGAATACCAGGGCACCTTGATGACCAAGGGCACCTACTCGACCCCGAAGATCACCCACGGCGGGCGCAACTACCGCGGGGCGGGGATCGGCGCGACGCCGGCGTTCAGCTACTCCGCCCAGGTGGTGGAGGTGGACGTGAACATCCACACCGGTCAGGTGAAGGTGGACCACGTCACCGTCGCCCACGACTGCGGCTTCGCCATCAACCCCTTGGCGGTGGAGGGGCAGATCGAGGGCTCCGTGTGGATGGGCATGGCCCAGGGCCGGCAGGAGGAGACCCATTATAAGAACGGACTGCCCCAGGCGCCGAACCTGCTCGATTACCGCTTTCCCACCATTCTCGAGTCCCCGGACATCCACACGATCATCGTGGAATCCAACGAGTCCGGCGGACCCTTCGGCGCCAAGGAGGCGGGGGAAGGCTCACTGGCCTCGTTCCTCCCGGCGCTGGCCAACGCCATCGAGGACGCCATCGGGGTGCGCATCCGCGACCTGCCGCTCTCCCCGGAAAACGTCCACGCCGCCATCCAGCAGGCGCGCAAGGCCAAGGCTCAGGCAGCCGCGGCCGCCACACCCGTTCCGGGGGCGGGCGGGGGAGGGGGCACATGACCTATCCGATGAAACCCTACCGGCTGCACCGGCCGGAGAGCGTCGAGGCGGCGGTGGCCCTGGCGGCGGAGCATCCGGGGGCCAAGTACCTGGCCGGCGGCACGGACCTGGTGGTCAACATGCGGCGCCGCATCGCCGAGCCCGGGCACGCCATCGATCTGGGCGCCATTGCCGACCTGCGGGGCATCCGGCGGGCCGGGGAGCACATCGAGATCGGCGCCGGCACCACCATCGCGGAAATCGCCCAACACCCGGAGGTGTGCGGCGCGATTCCCATCCTGGCAGAGGCGGCGGGGCGGGTGGCCGGACCGACCATCCGGAGCATGGCCACCCTGGGGGGCAATCTGGTGCTCGATACCCGCTGCATCTACTACAACCAGAGCTACTTCTGGCGGCAGGCCAACGACTTCTGCCTGAAGAAGGAAGGCACGGTGTGTCACGTGGCGCCCGGCGGAAGCTTCTGCTGGGCCGCCTTCTCGGCCGACACGCCCCCCGCGCTGCTGGTGCTGGGGGCCGCTGTGGAAATCGTTGGAGCGGCCGGGCCGCGCACCGTTCCGCTCGCGGAGTTCTACGGCACGGACGGCCGCTGGTCCATCGGCGAGGCGGAGGGGGGCCTGGCCCCGGGGGAGCTGATCGTGCGGGTGCGGGTGCCGATCCCCGGGGAGGGATGGAGCGGGGTCTACGAGAAGGTGCGGGTGCGGGATTCCATCGACTACCCCTTGGTCGGACTGGCCATGGGCGTGGATTGGGCGGACGAGCGGGCCTCGACGATCGGCGAAGTACGGATGGCCCTCACGGCGGTCAATCCCCGGCCCGAAACGGTCGGCGGGCTGGAAGCGTTCGCCGGCAAAACCCTCGACCTGGAGGCGGTGGAAGCGCTGGCGCGGCTCGCCCACCGCACCGGCAAACCCATGCGCACCGGGGTGAGCGATCCCGCCTACCGCCGCGC
>JAPUJL010000212.1 GCA_027296185.1 SAR324 cluster bacterium
CGCCAAAAATCGCCGGGCGCGAGCCGAACCTGAACGCTGGGTTATCTCGTAGATTCGCCACCAGAAATCTTTTGCGCGCAGAGGCGGCGGTCGAAGGCCGCATTGCCCGCCCATCACTAGCAAGCCGAAATTTCGGAAATAATCGCGTCGGACCCCCCAACGAAAATGGCCGCCCCCGAAGAGCGGCCTCCAATGCCGGAACCCATGGCGAAAATTGGTCGGGGCGACTGGATTTGAACCAGCGACCACACCCACCCCAAGGGTGTGCGCTACCAGGCTGCGCTACGCCCCGACTTGAGGCTTGCATGATAGCCAGGGGCCGCAAAAACGTCAATGTGACCAGCATCCTGAGTATTTTTTGCTGGATTCGCGGGCGGCGAGCAGGCACCTTTGGATAATTCGATCGGCCCGCGGACGCGGGCGGACCCCTCAGAGCCGCACTTGACCGTTCACCATGACCGCACGACGACGCACCCTTTCCGGAATCAAGCCATCGGGCAAACTGCATCTGGGCAACTACCTGGGGATGTTGAAACCGGCGCTGGAACTGCAATCCACCCACGACGTGTTCTATTTCATCGCCGACTACCACGCTCTCACCACGGTGCGGAACGGCGCCGAACTGCACGAGAACATCTATGACCTGGTGGCCGCGTTCGCGGCGCTGGGGATGGATTTCGAAGCGCACACGTTCTTCCGCCAGTCCGACGTGCCGGAGCACGTGGAGCTGGCCTGGGTGCTGAGCTGCGTGACGCCCATCGGTTTGCTCGAGCGGGCCCACGCCTACAAGGACGCCAAGGCCAAGCAGGAGGAGGTCAATCACGGCCTCTACGCCTATCCGGTGCTGATGGCGGCGGACATCCTGATCTACGACTCCCACGAGGTGCCGGTGGGCCGGGATCAGAAACAGCACCTGGAGATCACGCGGGATATCGCCCAGCGCTTCAACCATCTCTACGGCGAGACCCTGGTGGTGCCCGAGCCGCGCATCGAGGAGGAGGTGGCGACGATCCCCGGCGTGGACGGGCGCAAGATGAGCAAGTCCTACAACAACGTGCTGCCCCTGTTTTCCACCGAGAAGGAGTTGCGCAAGGCCGTGATGCGCATCGTGACCGATTCCAAAACGGTCGATGAGCCCAAGGATCCGGACACCTGCAACGTGTTTCAGATTTTCCGCCACTTCGCCCCCGAGGCCGACCGCGCGGCGTGGGCCCAGCGCTATCGGGAAGGCGGGATGGGCTACGGCGAAATCAAGCAAGCGACCTTCGAGGCCATCGACCGCGAGATCGCCGGCTTCCGGGAACGCTACTTCCAATACCGCCCGGACCTGACCCGGCTGCACGCTATTCTCGACGACGGCGCCGAAAAGGCGCGGGCGGTGGCCAGCGGCGTCATGGAGCGGGTGCGGGGCAAGGTGGGGCTGCGCTAGGCCGGCACCGCCGGACCTCAGCGGCACCTCCGGGCCTGGGCACACACCGGATTATGGGAAAGTACAAGGAAATCGATCTGAGCGGGGTGCGCCGCTTCCCCTTCGAGGAGCTAGCCACCAAGGTGGACGCGGGGATGTTCGGCCGCCCGGACCTGGACGGCGATTCCTTTGCGGCGTTCTTCGCGGGCCTGCCGGATATCCTCGCCGCCAAGGAGCTCAAGGCCCTGGCCGCCAAAACCGCCGCCGCCATCGGGGGCGGGCGGGCGGTGATCCTGATGATGGGGGCGCACCTGATCAAGTGTGGGCTCTCCCCGCTGATCGTGGAATTGATCCGGCGCAAGGCCGTCACGTGCCTCGTCATGAACGGCGCCGGAGCCATCCACGACTTCGAGGTGGCGATGTTCGGCCGCACCTCGGAAGACGTGGCGGCCCACCTGGAAACCGGCATGTTCGGGTTCGCCGAGGAGACGGGAATCCAGATCAACGAGGCGCTGCGCGAGGGAGTGGCCGAGGGCTGGGGCTACGGCGAGGCGGTGGCGCGCAAGCTGGCCGCGCTGCCCACCCGTCATCCGGAACTAAGCGTCCTCCTGGCGGCATGGGAGCACGGCGTGCCCGTGACGGTGCACAGCGCCATCGGCACCGAAACCATCCACCAACATCCCGAGACGGACGGCGCCGCGGCCGGCGAGGCCACCTACCGCGACTTCAAGATCCTCTGCGACCAGCTGACCGGCCTCGAAGGCGGAATCGTATTCCTCTACGGCTCCGCGGTGATCCTCCCCGAAGTGTTCCTCAAGGCGCTTACCGTGGCCCGCAACTTGGGCCATCCGGTGCGCGAGTTCACCGCGGTCAACTTCGACATGATTCGCCACTACCGCCCCCAGGAAAACGTCGTCAGCCGCCCCACCCGCACCGGCGGCGAGGGCTTTACCATCATCGGCCATCACGAAATCCTGATCCCGCTCTTCTGGCAGGGCGTCTTCGGGGAACTGCGGCGGCAGGGGAAGTAGCGCCGCATTCGGGGAGTTGTGGGGATAGTTCCGGCGGGGAGCCTACGAATACAGGCCGCTTTCGGGGCGGGTGAACTCGATGTCGTTGGCTTCGTAGATCGTGTTGATGGAGCGGCGGAGGTCCTCGATGGTTCGGTAGCCGGGCGCGATGAGGAAGTAGCGCTCGCGCAGGCTGAGCACCACGGAGGGGAAGCCGCGGATGCCCATGCTTTCGGTCCACTCGAGATCTTTCTCGAGGGCCTGGTCGACTTCTTCCGAATCCAGCGCCTCGGCGAACCGCTCCCGCTCGAAGCCGACGGATTCGGCGACGTTCAGGTGGGTGCCGCGTTGGGAGGGGTCCATGAGGCCGGTAAAGTAGGCCTCGAACATTCCCACCATGAAAGGCCACTCAAGATTCGCATCCAGCACCCGCGCCGCCGTCACCGCCCGGCAGGCGGGCACCGTGGTCGCCAGGGGGCGGTGGCGGTCCCAGAAATCGTGATTGAACGGCTGGCCGGTGGTTTCCTCGATGCGCACCCAGGCCCCGCGGATCATCTCCGCCAGGGTATCGTCCATGGGCTCCTCGGCTCCCCGGCGCAGCCCGCCCATGACGGTCACGCGGCGCAGCTCGGGATACTCGCGATCGGCCTGCTCCAGCACCGGGCGGAAGCCCCAGCACCAGGAGCACATGGGGTCGCCGAAATAATACAGGACGCCGATCGGCTCGATGGCACTCTCGTCTTTCATGGCGCCACCCTACCATCTCCCGGGGCCAGGACAAAATGGTGCGCGCTACATAGGGCCGAATCGCTCCGCCGCTCCCCGGGGGCGGGGAAGAGCCGCCGGCCAGTCCAGGGGCACGCCGCGAGAGCCGCTCCGCCGGGTTGGGTGCAACTTTTCACATATCCCGTTGATCGGTTTGATTTTTCCGATTGGGCCTGATAGAGATGGCCGCCGGAAATCGCCTCGACAGGAATTCGGGCGACACCCATTCCGCGCCGCAGCGGTCTAACCGGCGGCGGCCAAAGGAAGCCGGGGAACTCGCACCGGGGCGGATGGGCCGCGTCACGAACCCAAGGGCGAAACCCACCGTGAACAAATCTCAACTGATCGACAAGCTGGCGGTGCTATCCCAGCAGACCAACAAGGTCGCGGAGGGCTCGGTCAATATCTTCTTCAACAACATCAAGGAAGCCCTCAACAACGGCGACAAGGTGGAGATCAGAGGATTCGGCAGCTTTCTGCTGAAAAGCTACGGGGCCTATACGGGAAGGAACCCCAAGACGGGAGAGAAGGTGTACGTCCCCGAGAAGCTGCTGCCCTTCTTTCGCGGCGGCAAGGACCTGCGCAGGCGGGTCGATCAGAACTACCGCGCCCAAGCGCGACCGCAGGCGCCGCCCGGCGGTCCGGCCGACGAGTAGGACTCCACCCGAAATCGGAACGTTCGCCGCCGCGCCCAGGGGAGGGGAGCCTCCATTCAGGCGTAATCTCTTTGACGGAAGCCGCGCGGTAACCGGGTCAGAGCACCAGTTCCGCCATGGTGCGCACCGTGTCCACGTCGGGCGCGCCCACCGTGAGGGTTTGGATCCGCGCCTCCCGCCAGAGGCTTAGGCGGTCGGCGATGCGCTCCTTGGGACCGCAGAGGGAAACCTCGTCGACGAGGGCATCGGGAACGGCGGCAATGGCCTCGCCTTTCTGGCCGGCGAGGTAGGCGTCCTGGATCTTCTCCGCTGCCTCCTCGTATCCGTAGCGCCGCGCCAGGGTGTAGTAGAAGTTGCGGCCCCGGGCCCCCATGCCTCCGATGTAGAGCGCCAGGTTCGGCTTGATTTGGTCGCGGCAGGCCTGGACGTCGTCTCCGAGCACCACCGCCACCACGGGTGCCAGGTCGAAGGTGTCCAAGTTCTTGCCGCCGCCGGCTTTGCGGAACCCCTCCTGCAGCGACTCGTCGATCAGAGAAAACCGCTCGGGGGAAAAGAACACCGGGATTAGCCCATCGGCCACTTCGGCGGCGAGGGCCACGTTCATGGGGCCGATTGCAGCGATGTAAATGGGCAGATCGGCCCGCCCATGAACGATGCTTTTCAGGGGCTTGCCGAGACCGGTGGCGTCCTCGCCCTGGTAGGGAATCGTGTAATGGTTGCCCTCGTGAGTCAGCGGCCCCTCGCGGGCGAAGATCTTGCGCAGAATGGAAACGTATTCCCGCGTCTTGCCGATCAGCTTGCCGTAGGCGACGCCGTGCCACCCCTCGACGACTTGGGGACCCGAAGCGCCGATGCCCAGCACCATCCTGCCCCCGGAGAGATGATCGAGGGTCATGGCCGTCATCGCCGTGTTGGCGGGCGTTCTCCCGGCCATCTGCATGATCCCGGTGCCGAGCCGGATTCTTGCGGTGTGGGCTCCGAGCCACGCCAACGGAACGACCGCATCGGAGCCGTAGGCCTCGGCAGTCCAGACGATGTCGTAACCCAGCCGTTCCGCCTCCTGCACCAACGGGATATTGACGCTGGCGGTGGCCCCCGAGTAGCCGGTGGTCAAGCCCAGTTTCATCGGTTCGCCTCGCTTCCTGAAGGGGGTGTGCGGCAATGGGGGCAAAACGGCGCGTCCGGCGCGATCCTGCGGCTCGGTTCCCGTCCCGGCGGACGCGGATGACGGAGCCCCGGCGCGGGTCGGAACGCTATCTTAGTATCGGCCCGATCGACGGGGCCTCGAGGGAGACCTGACCAGCCGGCGGGAAATCCCCTTAGATGGCGGAATTCCGTTGAATCCACCGCTCGATTTCGCGGGTGACTTTCTTCAGTTCGGCCATCTTGGCCTCCCGGGAGTTCTTGGTGTAAGAACCCAAAGCCAGCGAATTTTTGAGTTGGGTCTTTCGGGCAAGCAGTTCGGCGAAGTGACTCATGTTAACAGATGTGGTCCAATTTCGATCCTGTCCGCTCGCGCACCCGGGGCGCGATACGCGCTTCGGCCGATTCCCCCTTTACGGAACCCCCGCGAAGCCGCAAAAAGAACGATCCGGCGGCACGAAGCAGACAGCAGGTCAGATGACGGGCAACACCTCGCGCTCGCTGCCCTCCGAGATTCCCGGCGCCTGTAGCAAAAAGCGCCACATCGGCCCGGCTCATAGCCTTCCAGATGGTCTGAAACTAGCCGAAATCGGTCAAAAAGTCAAATTCTCTCAATAACCTATCGATTGGAGGCCACGATCGGGCGTTCCTGGAACATCCGCCGGGACGATACACTCCATGTCGATCCCCGTTCTCGGGCGCGCGTGGGAGAAATTTGTGACCGAATCGTCCCGATTTGGTAGAAATTGGGAAGGACGAAGGAGGCGGCCGGTATATTGTCATGATCGATGAAAAAACCATTGAATCGGCTAAACGGTGGTGCCGCACCGGGGTGCAGTGGGTCGAAAAGAACGCCGTGAACAGCGGATTGGGCTATCTGGATCAGGCTATTGCCGCGTTCGAGGAGGCGGGCGACCTCTCGTGGCTGACCTACGCGCGCCATCAGCGGCTCCAGGCCCTAAAATTACGCAGTTCCAGCGACGATCTGGAGGCCCTCGGGGAGGACGTGCTTCGGGGTTATGCAAAGCTCGACGATTCCTACGGAAAGGCCCTGACCCTGTCTCACTTGGCCGAGTCGATGGCCGAGCAGGGGCGCTGGGAAAACGCCATGGCGCGGCTCAACCTCGCTGCCGCCGCAGCCGAATCCGCCGGCCACGAGGGGTTGTTGGCGTACATCCTCATGCAACGGGGCGAACTCCACCTGGAACACCGCGGCGATCTGCAGGCGGTTCGCCTGTTCCGCAGGGCGGAGACGGTGTTCCAGGGGCAGGGGCTGGACGACGATGCGGCCCGCAGCCGCCTCGCCGCGGCGGAGGCCTTGGTCAAGCTGGGCGAGCGGCCGGAGGCGATCGCCTTGCTCGAGGACGTGCAAAACCACTTTTTTACCCGCAGCCAGTACCGGGAGGCGCTGGGGCCGCTTTCTCTGCTGGTGCGCCTGTACGATCGGGCGGAAATGCTGGAGGACAAGAACCGCGTCTCGGAACTGGTACATTATTGCGGGCAGTACATCCTCCAGGGAGCACCGGACGTGACCCCGCGGACCAAGCCGAGGATGCCCCGACCGGCCGAAGCCCCCTGAACCGCCGGCGCCCCGGCGTGCAGTCCGCGGAATGCTGGCGGAATCGGGCCGAACGGCCCCGCGGCTCCGCGGCCCACTGTGAAGATACCCCGGCGCCCTCAAGAAAACGGAGAGGATGCCGATATCGGTAGCACAGCCTCCTGTTCAGGCGGAGACCCGACCGGGACGGGAAGCCCAAGGTGCGGCACGGGCAGAGAGAGGTCCGGGAACCGGGTTAGGGCAGCGAACCGATCGGGCGAAGGCCCGGGTGTGAGGGACAGATGAACGGTAGCCAATCCGCGAAAATTTACATGGTGGCCATGCTGGCCTTGCTGACCGCGCTGTTGGTGGGTGCGGTCTTCTTCCTGGCCGGCATGCAATCGAGCAGCTACCTGGTCTCCAACGGAGCCGAGTACTCGCTGCAGTTCATCGACCAGCCCCGCTACGAGTGGCACCTGATGGGCCTCGTGTACTCCGCGGTGTTTCTGCTGGCCAGCCTGTGCCTGCTGGCGATTGTCGCCATTCCGGACGAGCGCACCCTGGCCGCGTTCCGCCGCGTACCCGTCCCGCCCCAGCCTCGGCGGCGCCGAGGACCGGCGGTGACGCCGGAAGCGCTGGCGGAAGCCGCCGCTCCGCTACGGGAAGCGCCGCCTCCACCGGCCGCCCCGCCGGCGCCTTCACCGGCCGCCCCGCCGGCGGCTCCAGCGCCTCCCGAACCGGGGGCGCCCGTGGCGCCTGTGGCGGCAGAAGCGCCAGCGGTGCCGACCGCGACCGAGGCCGCGGCGCCGGTGCAGCCGCCTCCCGCCCGGCCCACGTCGGCGCCAGACGTTCCTGTGGACGAGGCGGTGCAGCAGGAAGCGGAGCCGGAAATTTCGGCGGCCGACCTCCCCGAGGACAGCCCCGACATCTCGGGGGAGGAGGACGTGGTTTACGGCAACGGGCCGGTGACGGAGGAATCGATATTCGATTTCATCCAGAACTACCCGGACAGCGCCGTGAAGTTCCTCTACCGCAAGAACCTGGACAACCGGCCCCTGCCACCGATCGAGGAAGACATCTACCAGCGGTGGGAACGGCGCGGCATGAGCCGCGGCAAGGTGCGGCAATTGGTGTTGGAACTGATGGAATGGGAGCGGCTGCCTGACGACTTCCCACACTCCATCTGGATGCGCATCCGCGACCGCATCTACGACCTGCAATCCCGCGTCTAAGCACTGGGAGAGGGTTCCACCGCTTCCCGATTGCGGTGCGGTGCGTCACGACCCCTTCCAACTCAGAATGGCCTGCCGCTCCCGAGAGGTGAGTGGCGTGGCGTACTCCTTCGGCATCAGCCCGGACGACACCTGCAGCTTAATGTCCGCCAGCCGGTCGGCGGCGCCGTCGA
>JAPUJL010000213.1 GCA_027296185.1 SAR324 cluster bacterium
CGCTCCGTCGCGTGTCATATCAAAGACCGTGGGGGATGGGAACCGGTACCTGGAGTGCATGGCGAACACAGGCTTCGAAGCCGCCTGGACGCTGAAGGCCAAATTCGGGTGCCCGCTCGTCATTATTCCTTGGCACAAAGGGGCCATCCCAAAGGGCACAGCCAATGGGCACAGCCAATGGGCACAGCCAACAGCATCCTGAAAGCGGCGGGACTCAAGTAGCCCAGAGGAGCGGAAGATGGAAACCTTGCAATACTTGATGATCATCGAACCATCGACCGACGAATTCGGTGAAATTTATGGGGCGTATTTTCCCGATTTGCCGGGATGCGCAAGCACCGGACGCGATCTGGAGGAGCTCAGAGCCAACGCCAAGGAGGCGCTCGAAGTCTATATCGAGGCCCTTAAGGCCACTGGGCAATCCGTTCCGCCAGCGCGGATGCGCGTGGAGCCAATCCGCATCGAGGCCTCGTAAAACTCCGTAGCACCAGCAGCCGGATCCACCCCGCTCCCACTTCTTCGCCTGCGGCGATCGTCGAACGGCCCCGATCGGATTCGCAATTGAATTCCCCCGGTCGCTGTGATCGACGTTCTTCCGGCTGTGCCGGTGGCGGTTTGGGTTGACTTTGCCTGCCGGGGGGAATAGGGGACTAATGAGTCAAACCGGCCTAATTTGAGCCATGCAAGTGTAAGGCGACGGGGACCGGCGACTTGTCCGGTCCCGCATACGGTGAATCGGCGATCCAACCCCAGTTTGGGAGGCAACGCATGAAACGGAAGCAAGCCAAATCGGCGCGTAACGCAGCAAAAGGCATGACCCGCCGCCATTTCCTGGGAACGGCCGGCAAAACCGCCGCCGTCGGGGCCGTGGCGAGCACTGTGCCGCTGTTCAATATCGTGAAGGCGGCGGACCCGACCCGCACGGTCGGTTTGGCCGTGAGCGTGATCAACGAGGTGCAAATGAAGGCCTCGGACGACCTGGGCTTCCCGGTGCGCGGTCAGGCCCTGGGCTATGGCGCCATGTTCGGGAAGATGCTCAACCAGAACGACCAATATGATATCGCCGAGGGCTACTTCAACGATATGGACGTGATGTGGCCGTCCGGCACCTGGCAGCCGATCGACACCCGGCGCATCAAGGATTGGGACAAGGTCTCCAATTTGACCAAAACGGGCCGCCTGAGCCCCGACTCCAATCCCGGCCAGGGCGATGCCCCGTTCCGCCAAATTTGGCTCGACGGTAACGGCAAGCGCACCCTGAACGGCCCGACGCGCTACATCACGATGGTGCCCGGCTGGCATAACGCCGACTCCATCGGCTACAACCCTGACGAGACCGGCCGCCCGATCACCAGTTGGGGCGACCTGTTCCACTCGGATTTCCGGGGCCGGGTGGCGTTATTGAACATCCCGCAGATCGGAACCATGGATGCCGCCATGGGCATGGAGGCGCTGGGCCTCATCAAGTTCAAGGACAAGGGCAACATGACCCGGTCCGAGATCGACAAGCTGATCGAATTCCTCATCGTGAAGAAGCAGGAAGGGCACTTCCGGGCCTTCTGGGAGTCCTTCGGCCAGTCGGTCAACCTGATGACCAGTGGCGAGGTGGCGCTGGAGAGCATGTGGTCCCCCGCCGTCACGGCGATCAAGGCCGAGGGCGTCAAGTGCATCTACGCTTCCCCGAAGGAAGGGATGCGCGGCTGGCACGGCGGCATGTCCATCTCCGCCAAGCTCAAGGGCAAGGCCCTCGACCAGGCCTACGAGTATATCAACTGGTGGCTTTCCGGTTGGCCGGGCGCGTTCGTGGCGCGGCAGGGCTATTACATGTCCGTGCCGGAAAACGTCAAGAAGAGCCTTCCCGCGGTAGAGTGGGACTACTGGTACGACGGGAAAGCGGCGGCGCAAGAATTGCCCGACCCGTACGGCGACATCATCGTCCCCAAGGGCGAGATCCGCGATGGCGGGTCGTACTGGGATCGGTTCAGCAACATCGCGGTGTGGAACTCGATCATGGACGAGAACGATTATCTCGTGAAACGCTGGAACGAGTTCCTCAGCGCGTAACGCCGGCCCATGCCTTCCGCCTCCGGCGGGCCTCCGCACGTTAGTTACCGCGGCGGCTCCCGGGGCGGGACGCGGGTAAAGCCTGCGCCCTTTATTAGTGGCTTCATCTCCGCGGCTCCAGACAGCCTCTCCGTTGTCGGGAGCCGTCGCGCTTGTGCGGTATTGAGCGAACCAGATGGAACGAACCGTCCTTCCCCCCCATCCGGGGCTGATCGGCTCGGAAGCGATCGCACCGGAATTCATCCAGGAAGACCAGCTCAAGAAGTTCCGGCCCGGCTTTAGCGCCGCCTGGTTGGTGGCGCCCAGCGCCATCTGGCTGGTGCTGTTCCTGGTGCTGCCGCTGATCTTCATCGTCGTGATCAGCTTCTGGAATTACTCCCTAAGCGGCATGGTGCCGGGATTCACCCTCGAGCACTACGTGGAGTATTTCACATCGAGCATTTACAGCCGCACGCTGCTCACCACCCTCCGTTATACCTTCACCACGATGGTGTTCTGCCTGCTGCTGGCCTATCCGATCGCCTATTTCCTGGCGATGGTGGTGAAAACCTACAAATGGCAGATGAGCTTGTTTCTCGTCTGCATGGTGCCGTTTTGGACGAGCTATCTGATCCGCGCCATCGCCTGGGTGCCGATGCTCGGGCGCCGCGGGCTGCTCAACAACGTCATGATCGACTTCGGTATCATCGAGAAGCCCGCGACGTTCCTGCTGTTCTCGGAGTTCGCCCTGACCATGGCGCTGGTGCAGCTCTACGTGGTGCTGTGCATCGGCCCGATGTTCTTCTCCCTGGCCAAGATCGACAAGGCGATCATCGAGGCGGCGCGGGACATGGGCGCCAGCAGCCTTCAGATATTCCGCCAGATCATTTTGCCGCTATCCCTGCCCGGCGTGGCCATCGGGATGATCTTCATCTTCGTGATGATTATGGGCGAGTTCGCCACGGCGGTGGTGGTGGGCGGCGGCAAGTTCAGCGTGGTGGGCACCCTGATCAACCAATATGCCGCCACGGCCAACTATCCCCGCGCGGCGGTGAACGCCATCTTCCTCATGATCGGAATGATGATCGGGGTCGTGTTCATCATGAAGCTCGTCGACATCCGCAAACAACTCTAAGGCGACACAGGACGCTCCCATGGCCCGCATCCGCTGGACCGCCGAACGCAAGCGCAATGCCTGGGTGAGGACCATCTACGGCTGCTACTATGGGCTGTTCGTCATTTTCATCTTCGGCCCCATGATCGCCATGTTCATCCTGAGCTTCAACGCCAGGAAGGGCGGGCTGTTCTTCCCCATGCGCGGGTTCAGCCTGCACTGGTGGTATCAACTGATCAAACCCTCCGCGGTGGGCGACATGCAGGGCGCCATGCTCCGCTCGATCATCCTGGCGCTGATCGTCATGGTGATCACGGCCCTGTTTGCCACCATGCTCGCCATGGCATTCCGCAAGAAGTTCTTCGGCTCGGGGGTGCTATTTTACACCATCATGACCGGCATCATGGTGCCGGGAATCCTGCTCAGCCTGGGGCTCTCCCAGTTGCTAGACGTGGTCGGCTTGTCTCCGGCATGGTGGTTCTCCGGTCTGGGGGTACACGTGATCTGGACGCTGCCCTTCGGCTTTCTGGTGATGATGGCGGTGTTCAACCGCTTCGATGCCAGCCTCGAGGAGGCGGCCCGGGACATGGGCGCCGACGAATGGACCGTGTTCAAGGAAGTGACCCTGCCCTTGATCACGCCGGGGGTCGTGGCGGCGGGACTGTTCGGGTTCACCCTCAGCTACGACGAGTTCGCCCGCACCACCTTGCTGGCCGGCGCGTACAACACGTTGCCCCTGGACATCAGCGCCGCCATGTCGGTGCGCATCCGTCCCACATTGTTCGCCCTCGGAACGGCCTCGACGGTCTTCTCGTTATCGATGATCGGCCTGTTCCTGATCGTCTACACGTTCCTTTACCGGCGCACCCACTAACCATCCCGCGCGCCGCACCGGGCGAGCCCCGGCCATGCCCCGGCTCAAGCGGAAGGGCCCTTCCGGCGGAACGCGGCCGCATTCGCTGGTTCCCCTGGCAGCCAAAACCCGATAGGACGCCATTTTTGCCACGAGAGGCGCGCCGCGGGGGGTGCCCGGCGATCGGCGCAGGGTCGGCGCCGCGGCTACCCGCTACCGGGCGGCGCGGCGCCTCGTCAACCACCACAATTCGATTCAGGAGAAGAACATGTCCGCCGAACGACGATTGCAGGAACTCGGCATCGTGCTGCCGCCCATTCCCTCGCCCGCGGGCAATTACGTCCAGTACGTGCGCACCGGCAACCTGATCTATCTGTCCGGGTCGGGTCCCCACGCCGAGGGCGGCAAGATGCCCACCGGAAAAGTGGGGGGCGGCGTCTCGGTGGAAGAGGCCTACCAGCACGCCCGCAGCATCGGGCTGGTGCAAATCGCCCGGCTCAAGGAGGCGCTGGGAAACCTGGATAAGGTGAACCGGATCGTGAAGGTGCTGGGCATGGTCAATGGCGTGCCCGATTTCGGCGAGCAGCCCCAGGTCATCAATGGCTTCTC
>JAPUJL010000214.1 GCA_027296185.1 SAR324 cluster bacterium
GGCGGGGCTCGGATATACGGGCTTCGCGATCCTGTTCGACGACATGCCCCCCGTGCCGCAGACGCCGGATGCGCCGGATACACCGTCCCAGGCGGAACAGCAGGCCGCGGCGTTCCGCGGCATTCACGCCCGCGTGAGCGGGGCGGGGGTGGAGGCAAACTGGGCACTCTGCCCCAGCCTCTACACGCTGGACCCGATTCTCGATTGGCACCACGGACCCTTCGAGCCGGACTATCTGAAGAAGCTGGACGCGGGGCTCCCCGATGAGGTGGCGTGGTTCTGGACGGGACCGCGGGTCTGTTCCCCGTCCATTTCCCTCGAGGATGCGGCGGCCTTCCTGGGCGATGTGCGGCGGGAGCTGCTGCTCTGGGACAATTACCCGGTGAACGACGCAGGGATGATCCACCAGTTGCACCTGGGGCCTTTATCCGGCCGGGCGGCGGAGCTGACCTCCGCGGTCAAGGGCTACCTGTTCAATCCCCTGCTGCAGCCGACCCTGGGCGCTCTTCCCGGCGCCACCTGTCTGGCCTACGCCGCCGATCCCGCCGCTTACGACCCGGCGGCCGCCTGGGAGCGCGCCCTCGCCGCGGAAGGTCCCGCGGAGTTGCATGGGGAGATCGCCGCCCTGGAGGCGCTCACCCGCCACTCCTGCCTTTCCGGCGGAAAATCCACGCCGCCGCCGGATCACCCGTTGGCACATGGGCTCCAGGCCGGTTGGCAGGGTGGCGATGCCACCGCTGTTGAGAACACTGCCGGTGAAAACGCCGCCGAAGCAGGAGCGCCGGCCCGGCTGCTGGAGCTTCTCGAGCGGCTCCGGCGGGGGTTGCCGGAGGACATGGCCCGGGAGGCGGCACCGTGGCTGGAGCGGCTGGAGCAGGCAGGGCGCATCCTGCAGGCCCACGCGGTTGAAGGGGGACTGGATTCCGCGCAGGCGGAGGCTACCGGCTTCCGAGCCGGAGCGGCGGTGGTGCTGGGGGCTTGGTTTCAGCCCTGAGCCGGAGCAGCGCGGCACTCGCCGCGTGCCCGAGCGCCGGGTCCACCGTCCCGGGAGCGGCCCAATCCTAAAGGGTGGCGCAGGGGATGCTCAAGACCCGCTGGCAGTTGAAGCGAGGCATGGGGCGGTGAGTTACAGCCAGGGGTGGGTGGATTTTCGGCGCTCCTCGAAGGCGGCGATATCCGCCTGGTGGCGCAGGGTAATGGCGATATCGTCCAGCCCTTCCAGGAGCCGGCGCTTGGTGTCCTCCGGGATATCGAAGGATATCGAGAGCCCGGCGGGCGAGGTTACGGTTTGGGCGGGCAGATCCACGGTCAGTTCGCAGCCCTCGTGCTCCTGGACTTCCGCCATAAGCCGTTCCACGGCATCCGCGGGGATACGGGCGAGGAGCAGCTCGTTTTTATGGGAGTTGTTGTAGAAGATGTCGCCGAAGGCCGCCGCGACGATGCAGCGGAAGCCGTAATCGGTCAGGGCCCAGGGCGCATGCTCGCGGCTGGAGCCGATGCCGAAGGTGCCCTTGGCGATCAGGATCTGGGCGCCTTGGTAGCGGGGCTGGTTCAACACGAAGTTCGCGTTGGGGCGGGAAGGGTCGCCCTCCACGAAGCGCCAGTCGTTGAACAGGTTCTTGCCGAAACCCGTGCGCTCGATGCTCTTGAGGAACTGCTTGGGGATGATGGCATCGGTGTCCACGTCCGGCCGGGTGAGGGGCACGGCGATGCCCTTGACGATTGCGATCGGTTCCATGGTCTCGGCCTTGGCTCGGGGAGTGAGCGGCGGAACGGGGCGGTCAGTCCAACTCGGCGGGCTCGATGCCGCGGATGTCTATCAGGTGTCCGGCGATGGCCGCCGCAGCGGCCATGGCGGGGCTCACCAGATGGGTGCGGCCGCCCCGGCCCTGCCGCCCCTGGAAGTTGCGGTTGCTCGTGGAGGCGCAACGCTCGCCCGGCTGCAGAATGTCGGGGTTCATGCCGAGGCACATGGAGCAGCCCGGCTCCCGCCATTCGAATCCCGCCTCGTTGAAGATGCGGTCCAGACCCTCCGCCTCGGCCTGTCGCTTGATCAGGCCGCTGCCCGGGACGACCAGGGCGGTGACGCGGCTGGCTACGCGGTTGCCCTTGGCGTAGCGGGCCGCCTCGCGGAGGTCCTCGATGCGCCCGTTGGTGCAGGAGCCGATGAACACCTTGTCGATGGCGATGGAGGTGATCGGGGTGTTGGGCGAGAGGGCCATGTATTCCAGAGCGTTCTCGATGGTCGCGCGCTTGGTGGGGTCGGATTCCTGGTTGGGATCGGGCACCTTGCCGGTCACGGCCGTCACCATCCCGGGATTGGTGCCCCAGGTGACCTGAGGGGCGAGGGCATCCGCCTCGAGGGTGACGGTGCGGTCGAACGCCGCGTCCGGATCGGAGGGCAGGGAGCGCCAGTAGGCCACCGCCGCCTCCCAGTCCTCGCCCTGGGGGGCGTGGGGCCGGCCCTTCAGGTAGGCGACGGTCTTGTCGTCCGGTGCCACGAGCCCCGCCCGGGCGCCCGCCTCGATGGACATGTTGCAGAGGGTCATGCGGCCCTCGACGGAAAAGCCCCGCACCACGTCCCCCGCGTACTCGATGGCATAGCCGACGCCGCCCCCGACACCGATCTGGCCAATCAGCGCCAGGATCACGTCCTTGGGCGTAATGGCCCCACCCGAATCGTTCAGGGAGCCCTCCACCTGCACCCGCATGGTCTTGGGCTTCTTTTGCAGCAGGGTCTGGGTGGCCAGCACATGCTCGACCTCCGAGGAGCCGATGCCGAAGGCCAGCGCGCCGAACGCCCCGTGGGTGGCGGTATGGGAATCGCCGCAGACAATGGTCATCCCCGGTTGGGTCAGCCCCTGCTCGGGACCGACCACGTGGACGATACCGTTGCGCGGGTCGCCGATCTGGAACAGCTCGATGCCGTGGGCGGCGCAATTCTTCCTCAGCGTCTCCACCTGCAGCGCGGCGAGGGGGTCCGCGATGGGCTTGTCCTGGTCGATGGTGGGGATGTTGTGGTCGATCACGCCCAGGGTGGCCTCGGGCCGGCGCACCGTGCGTCCGGCCTGCTTCAGCCCCGCGAAGGCCTGAGGCGTCGTCACCTCGTGGATCAGGTGGCGGTCGATGTAGAGGATCGTCTGACCGCCATCCTCGGCGACCGCGTGATCGTCCCAGATTTTCTCGATGATCGTCTTGCCCATGATGCTCGCCGTTCGCCGCCCCGGGGTCTGTTCTCGCGGCGCCGCCAGCCGCTAGCCGCTAACAGGCGGGCGCCGGGTCGCTGGGGCCATCTTCCGCCGGAACCGCACGGGGCGGCTGCCGGCTTGCCAATGTGCCTCGGAACAAGCTACCCAGCCCTTCCGCCGCGGTCAAGCGAGAGCAGGGAAAACCCGATCGGGAGCGGTATTGCGGGACGGTGGGGAAACACCGTGCCGCCCATGCGACGGGACGGGACGGGGCGTTGCGGGGCGGAGCGGCGGCCGGGGGCCTTGGGCTAGCGCAAGGGTCGCGTAGCGCGGTCGTTCATGGAGATGGACTCGGTGCCGGCCCCATCTTCCAGGTAGGAGAATTCGACCCGCCGGTTCTGGCGCCAGGAAGCCTCGTCGTGGCCATAAGAGTTGGGTACTTCCTCGCCGAAGCTCACGGCGAGCATTCCGTCGCGCGGGATCCCTTTGGCCAGCAGGAAGCGCACGACGCGGTCGGCGCGGCGCTGGCCGAGCGCCAGGTTATAGGCGGGGGTGCCCCGCTCGTCGCAGTGGCCCTCCACGCGTACCCGCACCTCCGGGTGGCCCAGCATCCAGGTGGCGTTGCGGTCGAGGATCGCCCGGGTTTCCGGGGCGAGCTGGTCTTGGTCGAAGCCGAAAGAGATCGGCCGCAGGTCGCGCAACATCGCGAAGGGGCTGCGGCGGGGGACGAGTGCGGCGTAGCGGGCGGAATCCTCTGGGGACGTGCGCCGTAACGGGTCCACGCCGGGCGGATCGTTCTCGGTGGAATAGCGCTCGGGCTCGATCATCCGGCGCTCCTCATCGGTAAGGCCGCCCGAATAGGTCGAGTCGCGGATCATGGCCAACTCGTCGGGCTCCAGGTCCGATGGCCCGGTTGCGGCTGCCGTCCCGGTTGCCGAACTCTCCGCGCCGGACGGATCCAGGTTCAGGTCCCGCGCTTCCTCCAGGAAGGGCTGATCCAGCTCGGTCGTCCCCCGGGGCGGATACGGCGCCTCCCTGCTGCCCTGCAGGCGAGGCGGAAGCTCCCCGCTCCCGTCGACCCTCGAATCCCCCGTGGAAACGTCCTCGGGGCCCTCCACGCTTTGCGAGCAGGCGCTCAGCGCCAAGGCCAACATCAATCCCAACAATCCCAACCCAATTCGATTCATCGCCTCACGTGCCCGGAAGAATTCATCATGTCCCGTACAATCGTATCCCCAATCAGAGGGTCAATGCAATTTGATGGCCCCGCCGCTCCGAGTCCGCAACGGCGCGGGAATAGACCATAAAATCAATCGGATACGATTCGTCCGGCGGCCTAGGCCCGGTGGTCAGGCCGGGTCGTCGGGCCGGGTACTGGGCGCAGGGGGGAAGCCCCCTGCTGAGGGGCGGTACTGCGGCTCCAGTTCAGGCGGGGCGCCGCTGGGGCTGGGGTCGTTTGCCCATGATTCGGCTCCAGAGGTCCAGGGCGGTTTCCTCGATCTGTTCGGGGAGGAGCCCCGCGTCCCGCAGTTGGTCCTGTTGACTGCCGAAACCGACGAACCGGTCCGGCGCGCCCAGCAGACGGGTGGGGCGCTCCAGTTCCCCGTCGGCCATGATCCTCAGCACCGCCTCGCCGAACCCGCCCGCCAGGACGTTTTCCTCGAGGGTGACGACACCGCGGGCCCGCTCGATTTGCTCGAGCAGCAGCCGCTCGTCGAGGGGCTTGACGAACCGCGCGTTGACCACGTTGCAGAAGACCCCCTGCCCGGCCAGGGCCTCGGCCGCCGCGAGGGCGCGGGACACCATGGAGCCCACGGCGATGAGCACCAACTCGGCACCGGGCCGCTCGATCAGCAGTTCGCCCTCGCCCACGGGAATCGGCTCCAGTGCGCCCTCCCAGGACATGGCCTCCGTGTCGCCGCGGGGGTAGCGCATGGCGATCGGTCCTGACTCGTGGAAGTAGGCGGTGAGCATCATGCGGCGCATTTCCAACTCGTTCATCGGCGCCATGTGCACCAGGCCCGGGATGAGGCGCAGATAGCTCAGGTCGAAGACGCCGTGATGGGTCGGGCCGTCGGCACCGACGAATCCCCCGCGGTCCATCATGATCCGCACGGGTAGCTGCTGGACGCCGATGTCGTGAATGAGCTGGTCGAACGCCCGTTGCGCAAACGTGGAATAAATCGTCACGAATGGCTTGAGCCCGCCCACCGCCATGCCGGCTGCCGAGCAGAAGCCGTTGGCCTCGGCGATCCCCACGTCCAGCACCTGCTCCGGGAAGCGCTCTTTCAGCGGCTCGAGGCCGGTGTTGCTGGACATGGCCGCCGTGATGGCCATCACCTTGGGATCCTTCGCGACCAAGTCCGCGATGCCCTCGCTGAACACCTGGGTCCAACTCTTGGTCGCCTTGACCGGCTTGGCCTTAACCGGCTTGGCCTTGGATTTCTTGGGGGAGACCGCGTGCGCCGCGAAAGTGTTTTCCAGTTCGGGACCGAGCCCCTTGCCCTTGACCGTGTGCACGTGGATCAGGATCGGACCCCGCATGCTCTTGGCATGGCTGAGCATGGAGATCAGATCCTTCAGGTCGTGGCCGGGCACGGGCCCGAAATAGTGGAAGCCCAGCGATTCGAAGAACGCCGCCACGTCGGGGCTGAAGTAGTCCTTCAGCGAGCGCTCCATGTGCTTGAACGACTTGAGGATTTCCGAGCCGAAGGGCATGTGGCCGGAGACCCGCTTGAGTTCCTCCCGCAGGTGGCCGTAGGCTTCGGAGGAGGTGATCCGGGTCACGGTACGGGTGAAGCCGCCCACGTTGCGGTCGATGCTCATCCCGTTGTCGTTGTAGATCACGATCAGGTTGAGATCGAGGGAACCCGCCAGATGCAGCGCCTCGTAGGCCAGCCCCCCCGTCATCGCCCCGTCGCCGATCACGGAGATGACCGCGTGGCTTTGGCCCATCCGGTCCCGGGCGAGGGCCATGCCCAGCGCGGCGGAAACCGAGGTGGAGGCGTGGCCGGCGCCCATATGGTCGTAGGGGCTGTCGGTGCGTTCGAGGAACTTGCACAGCCCCCCCCACAACCCATATTGGTCGAACTGGGGACCGCGGCCGGTGAGCACCTTGTGCACGTGGGCCTGATGCCCCACGTCCCAGGCGATGCGATCGGAGAGAAAATCGAATTGGTTGAACAGGGCGACGGTCAACTCCACGACCCCCAGCGCGGCGCCCAGGTGCCCGCCCGTTTGGCCGATCGATTCGATCAGGAACTCCCGGCACTCCTCTGCCAGGGCGGTGAGCTGGGGCGGATCGTAGCCTTGGATATCCCGTGGGTGCTCGATTTCCGCGATGTGCGGATAACGGTCCAGGTCCATGAGGGGCGGTCCGAAGCCTGCCAGGCGAAGATGGAACGGGCGAAGACGAGCGGTCCGGGTGAGGGCCGTGAGGGGCCATTCCCTCGGGTGGCCCGGAGCGGTGAATTGCCCGCAAAGTCTAGCCGCAATGCCTGGGCGAAGCAAGGCGTCCAGCCGTTCCCGCGCGCCGCGCCTTGTCTTGGGCGGGGATTCGAACTATGAAGGGTCGGATCGAGCGTGGGCGCCGGAAGATCGAGCGGCGGGCGGCGCGGCTGACGGCACCGTCCTGCACGGCACTATTCTTCACGGCGCGGGCCTGGGCAGCAGCGGGAGACCGGAAGAACCGATGAAGCGCAAAGCGGCAGCGATCGAGAATCCGGAGGGCTTTGCCGAGCTGATTCCCATGCGCCCCGACGAGCGGATCGATCCGGTAACGGTGGGCGATTACCTGCGGGGTAAGCTCGCCGATGCGGACGGCACGCCGGAGATTCTCCAGTTCGAGGGCGGCAAGGCGAACCTGACCTACCTGTTGCGTTACGGAGAGCGGGAATTCGTGCTCCGCCGCCCCCCGTTGGGGCCGGTGCCGGCCAAATCCCACGACATGGAGCGGGAAGCGCGGGTGCTCTCGGTGCTGTACCGCGCCTATCCCCTGGCTCCGCGGGCCTATCATTACTGCGCCGATCCGTCGATCGCCGGCGCCCCGTTCTTCGTGATGGAGCGGCGCAAGGGCATTGTGATCCGGGAGCAGATGCCCGAACGCTTCCAGGGGCGGCCGGAACTGAACCGGCGCATGAGCGCCATGATCGTCGATGGCATGGCGGCGTTACACGGGATCGATCCGGAATCCATCGGCCTGGGCGGTTTGGGGCGGCCCGAGGGCTTCATGGAGCGGCAGATCGCCGGGTGGAAGCAGCGCTGGGAAGGCGCCAAGATCGTGGACGTGCCGGGGTTCGACGAGCTGCACGACTGGCTCATGGCGCGGGTTCCCCGGCCTCAGCGGGTATCGCTGGTGCACAACGATTTCAAGCTGGATAACATGATGGTGGATCGGGACGATCCGGGAGTGTGCGTCGCCGTGTTCGATTGGGATATGTGCACCGTCGGCGATCCCCTGGTGGATCTGGGCACCCTGCTGGGCTATTGGGCCGAGCGGGGGGATTCCGGCGCCCGCCAGGCCTTCGCGCCCATGCCCACCCAGCAGGACGGCTTTTACACCCGGGCCGAGGTGGTCGAGCGCTACGGCCGCAAGACCGGACTGGACATGAGCGATGCGGAGTTTTACGAGATTTTCGCCCTCTACAAGACCGCGGTGGTCATACAGCAGTTGTTCGTCCGCTACCACCGCGGGCTGACGCAGGATACACGCTTTCAAGGCTACGACCGCAAAGGGGCGGACCTGATTCAAGTGGCCTGGGCGATGGCGAACCGCGGGCGGTGGGTCTAGCGCTGTCTCGTTCGGCGGCTGGTCCGCCGCCCTTCGTCAGGTTTGGGGGGTGTCTCCTAAGGAATCGGCAGATGAGCGTTTCGGAACGGAGCTTGGCGAAATTCGGCGCGATCGATCACCTGGTGCTGGTGCGGGTCTTCGATGGTGAGGGTGGACTGGCCGCGGTGCTGCCCAATCTACCGCCCCTGCGGGACGCGCTACGCGTGTTTCACGGCATCCTGGACCGGGACGCCCAGATCGGGCAGGCGGAAGCGGAGAAGGGGCTGCAGGCCCTGCGCACGATGGAGGACGGCGCGGATCGGGACATCCTCCAGCTGCTGGAGCGCGCCCTGGGGGGCGAACGGCTGCGGATCACCGCCGTCGCCTCGCCCGTGGCGGGGTTGCTCGAGCGCCTCGCCGCGCGCACGGGCGACAAGGCGGATACCGAAGCCTTCGTCGAGCTGCTCAACGCCGGCGACATCCGCGCCGCCGAAAAGGTCGGGGGCGCCTGGCGGCCGCAACCCTACGTGATCGACGGCATCCTCAATTATTTTAAAGTCCAGGAAAACGCGCTGCTGGAGCCGGGGTATTGGGACAAGATACCCCTGAAGACGGCCAACTACACCGGCGAAGTGTTCGCCGAGGGCGGCGTGCGGTACGCCCCGGGGTGCCGGGTGCGCACGGGCTGCTACATCGGCTCCGGCACGGTGGTGATGAACCAGGCCTTCATCAACATCGGCGCCTACATCGCCGGCGATGGGGTGATGGTGGATGGAGGCGCCCGCATCGCTTCCTGCGCCCAGATCGGCAAAGGCGTGAAGTTCGGCGCCGGCTCGGGCATCGAGGGCATCCTGGAACCCGCCGGGAGGCTCCCCTCGATCGTCGAGGATCACGCCAAGATCGGCGCCATGTGCGAGGTCTCCGGCATCGTCGGCGAGGGCGCCGTGGTGGCCAGTGGCGTCGTGATGGCCTCCGGCAAGAAAATCTACGACGAGGAGAGCGGCAGCGTCCTCGCGCCGCTGGAGATTTCCGTCGGCGAAACGGTTTACCAGGTGCCGGTGATCCCCCCCTACCGGCTTGCCGTGGGCGGCGCCCTGTTGTCCGAATCGGGCAAGTTCACCACCGACTCGATCATCCTCAAGCCTGGCGACCTGCGCGACCGGGCCACCCTCCGGCACTTCGAGAAGCAAGGCATCCTCTACGAGGCGTAGGCCCCGCCGCTGCCGCGCGCCGTACATCCTGGATAAAACGGTCGATTGCTCCCTTATTTCCCGCTTCAGATTGCGGCGCCCGGATGCTGAGGGTCCGGAGAGACCGCCGCTCCGCGCGGGAACGAGTCAAGCTCTCCCGCTACATCGAGAGCATGACCTCGGTCACCACGCTCGTCGAGGCCATGCACGGCGCCGGCTCGCCCCAGGCGCAGCGGATCGCGATGCTGCGCCAGGCGGATTTGCAGAAGAAGATCGAGATGGCCGAGAAGGTCATCGACGGTACCGACGACGTGGAAGGCATCCCG
>JAPUJL010000215.1 GCA_027296185.1 SAR324 cluster bacterium
CCATTGTTGCCTTCGCTGGAATGAACTCTGCGCCCAAACCGCGGCCGGGTCAGCCGTTTAGCCGGGAACGGTCCGATAACGTCGGGAACGGTTCGATTGCGGGCGCGGACCGTCCTTGCCCCGGAGGTGGTTGCGCGCCGAAGGAGGGACCGGGGGTGGGACAATCGGTGGGGGGAACGCTCCAGCCGCCCGATATCTGCAGTTGGACGGACGGGCGGGGTCAGGCAGGGGCGTTTCCAGCACCGGCGGCGTGCAGCTTCAGCGCCGCATGGATGAAGCGGTTGATCGGTACCGGGACGCCCAGCTTTTGGCCCAGGCGGGCGACGGTGCCGTTCAGCGCCTCCAGTTCCAGGGGCCGGCCCTGCTCCAGATCCAAGAGCATCGACGGCCTGAGATCGCCCGGGAGGCCCTCCATCCATTCCAGAGTGCGCGCGACGATGCCTTCCTCGAGCGCGATCCCCTGTTCGCGGGCCAGGGCCTCGACCTCGTGCATGCACCCCTCCAACAACGCTCGCGTGTCCGGATCGGTGCGTATCGGCCCGATCGTCGAGCGGGTCAACGCGGTCAGGCCGGCGCTCGCGGTGAGCATGAGGAACTTCGTCCATAGGGCCGCCCGCACGTCCTCTACCTGGGTGGCGTCGATTCCGGCGTCCCGCAAGACCGATTCGATGGCGCGCCCCCGCTCGCTGAGCCCCCCGCCCAACTCGCCGAACTGGATGCGGTCGAAGGGGCTCACCTGACGGATCACCCCGGGCTCCGCCACGAATGCGAACACGTAGGCCAGGCCGCCCAGCACCCGCTCAATTCCGACGATGGCGCCGATGCGCTCGGAGATATCCACCCCGTTCAGCAACGGCAGCACCGCCGTCCGGGGACCCACGGCGGGTGCCGCCATTCGGACGGCCTCCTCGAGGCCGTAGGACTTGACGGTCACCAACACCAGATCGGCCGGGGCGAGCTCGGCGGGACGGTCCGTCGCCCGCACGGACGGCAGCGTAAACGGCTCATGGACGCTCTCCACGCGCAATCCCCCCTCGCGAAGGGCGGCGAGCTGTGCCCCGCGGGCGAAGAAGGTGACCTCCGATCCGGCCCGGGCCAGCCTTGCCCCGTAATACCCCCCGAGCCCTCCCGTGCCGACGACGACGATGTTCACGGATTTATCTGAAGAATCGGACTGCGGCGGGCAGGCCCGGCGTTCCCTCCGCGCCTCGCTGCGCCGTGCGAAAGGGGCGCGGACGGCCCGGATGCAGGAGCGGCGATCGGCGCATCCCTCCCGTCACCGCTCACAGGCGGGAGCCCGGGCGTTCAGCGGGAACTGCGCATGTATTCTTTGGCGAGCTGCTTGTGGGCTTCCAGCTCGATGGGGACCGTGATGGCGTCCCCGCCGACCAGATTGCGGATCTTGGTGAAAAAGGTGTGCTCCAAGTCCAAACGCGCCTCGTCCGCCTTGAGCAGCAGGGACAGCACCACCAGCAACCCTTGCCGGGCCACCTCGATGTCGATGGCCTGGCAGGCCTTCTCGTCGGTGAGTTTCCGGTACCAACTCTCGTGGCGGAATTTCTCGACCTTGGCGTCTTTGGCCAGCTCCTCGACCATTTTCCGTTCCTTGGGGATCACTTTTCCGTCCGACTCGGACATGCGATCCGCCAAGTACAGAATCGGCTCGACGTATTTCTTGTGCAGGGGACGGGCCGGGTGAATGATCTGGCTTTCCGGCGGCTGTGGCTTCTCTTGTTCGTCTTGCTCTGAGGACATAATTCCCCTCGCCGTTGCGAGTGCTTGCCGGTGTGGTTCGGGCGAAGGTATCGCCACCCATCGCTAATGAAACGCAGCCCGCTCCCGTTTGGACCCCTGCGACTATAAAATCCGCCACCCACTCCTGTCAAAGTGAACCGGTATCATGCCGTCAGGCTCTCAGCGGGCGCGCACGGCGGTGCGGCCGCATCGAAAATCGGGATGCCCGGGCTAACGCCAATCGTACCACGTCCCGGCGGCCAGCGTCGCGGCAGGGGCAGGCGCCTCGCCCCGTTCCAGGGCGCTACGCAAGACCGGCCAAGGCTCGGCAAACCACACCGCGTCCGCCCGGGCACCGGGGATCAGCCGCCCCAGGCGCTCCCCAAATCCGGACACCCGGGCGGCCCCGGCCGTAATCGCCTCCAGGGCCGCGGGCACGCGGATCGCCTCGGCACGCCCCCAGCGCCCACCGGAGGCGTCGTGGCGCGTGACCGCCGCGGCGGCGTGGCGTAAGGGTTCCAGGGGAGCCGCGGGGGCATCGCTTCCGATGGCGAACCCGGCGGCCAACCGCCGCAATCGACCCAAGGGAAAGAGCCAGCTCCGCTCGCCGGGCGGCACGATATCCCGGTACAGGGCCCCGGACTCCCAGAGCATCCCCGGTTGTACGCACACCGCCGGGGCCACCTGGGCCAGCCCATCCAGCAGCGGGGGGGCGACGGAATTGAGGTGCTCCAGCCGCAGCCGGGCCGGAGCGCGGCGGCCCCGGATCTTCAGCCGGTGCAGTGCATCGAGCAACACCGCCACCGCG
>JAPUJL010000216.1 GCA_027296185.1 SAR324 cluster bacterium
TAGGTTTAAATTTGACAGATTTGATAAGTCGATTGTTGCCATATTTTCGCGGGGAGGGCAATCCCTTTTTCAAAAAAATTAGGCGGTCGATCGGACACGAAATTGGGCCGCACCACTCCAGTCTGGATACACGGGGCCTGATGGGCGGAATCGACCGGAAATTGTCTCCAGAAGCGACAGTGCGGCCGGCGGCCCAGAGACCTCGGCCGGCCGGTGGCCGGACGCCCTGGCGGTAACCTAGCCTCCCACGAGAGCCCAGGTGACGAGGAAAAACACGAAGACCGAGGCGATCAACGCGACGATGAGGGTATAGAGCCGCTTCAGATCGTTCATCGCCTCCATGAGGTACGTGATGTCGTGGCCCTCGGTGTCGACGATTTTCTTGAATCGCTTGGACGAGCGGAAGGTCAGGAACCCCATTCCGAAGAGGATCAGGCCGTTGGCCACCAGCAGCAGCATCTCGACGGAAAGCGGATAGCGGATCATCCCGAGCAGGATCAAGGCGACCCCGACCAACACCATCAGGATCCCGACGATGTTCATTCGAATGTAGAGGCTCTTGAAGACGACGTTTTCCTCGTCGGTGAATTCGTAGAAAGCCATTTTGATTCCCCGTATCGAAAAGGCGAGCGGCGGACCGAATCCGCCGCCGCTTCGCCAAACCATGATTGCCCGTCACCGCCGCGCCCGGCCCCGTCGGCATGGCCGCTTCGTGGCGGAGCGCCGGCGCGCGCCGGTCAATCCGGTAGCCCGAGTACGCGCTTGGCGATGATATTGCGTTGAATCTCGTTGGACCCGGAATAGATCGACATGGCGCGCGTGATCAACATACGCATCGGCAGCTCGTAGGCATCCGCCGAGAGCCGCTCGTCGTAGAACCCCAGCGAGTCCGTGCCCATAGTCTCCAGGGCCAGGTCGCAGGCGTCCTGAAATAATTCCGATTGAAACAGCTTGAAGATGGAAGACTCGTGTCCCGGCGGCCGGCCCTGCATGACGGCGGTCTCCAACCGGAAGCGGGTATAGCGCAGACATTCGGAGTCCATGTCCAGCCGGGACATGGTCTGCCTGAACTCCGAGTCGAGCAACACCGGGTCGCCGCCCTGGGGATATTCCGCGGCGATGCGCCGCATCCGCTCCAGGTAGGCGCCCAAGCCCAGGTTGGAGCCGGTCGCCAGGCGCTCGTGTTCCAGGAGGGATTTGGCGATGCCCCATCCCGCATTGAGGGTGCCCACCAGATTCTGGATCGGCACCTTCACGCCGTCGAAGAAGGTCTCGTAGAACCCCTGCTTGCCGTCGATCTGCTTGATCGGGCGGACTGAGATCCCCTCCGATTTCATGTCGACCAGGAGGAAACTGATCCCCTTGTGCTTGGGCGCGTCCGGATCGGTGCGCACCAGGACGAAGATCCAGTCCGCCTGGCCCGCGGCCGACGTCCAGGTCTTCTGCCCGTTGACGATCAGGTGCTCCCGGTCGGGTGCCAGCTCGGCCCGGGTTTGCAGTCCGGCCAGGTCCGACCCGGCGTTGGGCTCCGAGTAACCCTGGCACCAGCGCTCCTCGTGACGGGCGATGGGCGGGAGAAAGCGCTCCTTCTGCCAGTCGCTGCCGAAGCGCATGAGGATCGGGCCGATCATGGAGGTGCCGAAGCCATGGGGAATTGGGGCCCCCTGCTGGCGGCACTCGTCCATGAAGACGATTTGTTCCGGCTCGCTGAATCCGGGCCCGCCATGCTCCTTTGGCCAGCGGTAGGCGAGCCAACCCTGCTCGGCGAGCCGCTGGTACCACACACCCATCAGGCCGCTCTCCTCGATCCCGTCATAGGTGCGGTCGACGGTGCGGATCTCGCTGGGCAGATTGGCCTGAATCCATTCGCGAACGGCCGCGCGGAATTGGGTCAGTTGAGCGCTTTCTTTCAAGTCCATGGTCTGTGCTCCATCCGGCCGCACCGGCAATCGGGGGCGCGCGGGTCTGGGCGCCCGATCCGCTGTCCGGCATTCAGCGCCGGGCAGCGCCCGCGGCAGGGCCCGGCAGTGGAATCGAAATTGCGAAGAGTTCGTCCGCTTCGCCTTTCCATACCGCAAATCGACGGCGGCTGACCAGTTGTTCGTGATCCCGCCCCTCGATCATGACGGCATTCAGTCCGTCCTCCAGCGGCAGCGCCGCGGCGAAGGTTAAATCCATGCCGTCCTCATCGGCCGCGGAGGCGCGGAAAAACACCTTGTGGCCGTTGACGCGGACGAACACGTCCCGCGGCGATTCATCGTCCCGCACCCGCCCCTCGATCCGCAGCACGCCGGACCGGGATACATCGGCGAAGGGCAGCAACTCGATCTCAGGCGGGCTCAGATGGGCCGTGGGCAGCGGCTGGCCGAGGGGAACCGTGATGCGCTTGACCGGGCGGGGGCCGCTCGGGTGCCCGTCCCTGAACCTGAGGGTCAGTGCCGGGATGGAATCGCCCGCCCCCGCCGCCACGGCGAAGCGCGACTCGGCCTCCCAACCCATACCGGGCTCCAGGGGCGGCAACGTGTGGTGGGTGGGGGTGAGCGGCGTCAGCCGGCCTTCGGTGGCCTCGATGAGGAGCCGTCCCCCCGGCGAGGGAGCGCCGCCCAGGTGATCCACCGCGATGTGCATCGCCAGGGTTTCGCCCGGCGCGAGGCGCCCGTCGCCGTCGCCGATCTCCTCGAACCCGATCCGGACGGCGAAGCGGGGTGGCGCCACCTCCGCAAGGGGAAGCAAGGCGGTATGGCGCGAAACCTCGTCACGCGCCTCCGACAGCAACGCGGCGGTGAGCGGTTCCACGGGGCCGGGCGCCCCTCGCGGCAGGGTGAACTCCGCGGAACGCTCCGCCGCGGCGTCCGGTGCGAGCCAGCCGATGGGCAGCTCGACGGGCTCAAGTCCCGCCCGCCCGCTGATCGTAACCAGCACCCTCGCCGCCGGAACCGCCCCTGCGTTCCGCACGCGGACGGCGATCCGAACGCGCCCGCCCGCCCGGAAGGCCTCAGCCGGATTTCCCGCGTCGTCGAGCGGCTCGGCGGACCAGCTATCCAACACCAGCGCCGGCGCTTCGGCCGCTCCGGCGGAACCCGCCGAGCGCCAGTCGAGGCCCAGAATCGCGAGCCGGGCGCGAAGCCGCTGGTCCTGGCGCCGGGCTTCCTCCTCGACCGTCCGGAGGGCCGTCTCCGTCAGCCCTTTGGAATCGCCCTCACCATGGGCCACGAGGATGCGGCGGGCCAGGGCGACCGCGGTGTCTTGGGCGGGATCGCCGCCATGAGACTTCGCCGCGGTGCTCTCCAGCGCTCGTTGCGCCCCGCTCCCATCGTCCGGTGCGGAATCCGCTTCGAGAACATGGAGCACGGCCAACGGCGCCTCCGGTGGCGCCGCGCCGGAGGATTCCGCTACGCCCAATTCCTCGTCCTGGGGGCGCTCGGGCGCGGTCTCCCGCAAGCGAAACCGCTCCGGCTCGGCACTCAGCGAGCGCAGCGCGATGTGCGGGGTCACGCCGATTCCGTGAATGGAGCGGTCGCCGGGCGTGAGGTATTTGGCGATGGTCAGCTTGAGGGCGTAGCCCCGGGACAGGCCGAAGACCGACTGCACCGTCCCCTTGCCGAAGGTGCGGGCACCCATCAGCACCGCCCGGCCGTGGGCCTTCAGCGCCCCGGCGACGATTTCCGAAGCGGACGCGCTCTGACCGTCCACCAACACCACCAGCGGTTCCCGGGCGTCCCGCCGGGAGCTGGAGGCGCGCACGGTGCGCTCCCAGCGTCCCGCCCGCTTCGTCTTCACGATCACCCCCCCGCCGAGAAACAGGTCGGCCACCGCTCCCGCCTCCTGAAGCGCCCCGCCCGGGTTGCCCCGCAAATCGAGAATGAGTCCAGTCGGATGGACCTGCTCCCGCGCCCAATCTTCCAGCCGGTCACGCAGTTGGCGGCTCACGCCGTTCTGGAAGATCCGCAGCCGGAGGTAGCCGACGGTGCGCCCACCCGCCTCCTGGAACAACCGGCTTTCCACCGCCGGGATGGGTATCTCCGCCCGGACGATTTCCACCCGCCGGGGGACGGTCTCGCCGGGGGCGGCGATGCCCAGCTCCACCGGATCGCCCGGTTCGCCCCGCAGCCGCTCCACCGCCTCCTGGATGGACAGGTCGTCGGCGAAGCGCGGACCGATCTCGGCGATGCGCTCCCCGGGCCGGATGCCGGCCCGCTCACCGGGTGTGCCGGGCAGCACCTCGTCGACGATCAGCTGACCGCGGCGCAGGGAAATCATCAGGCCGATCCCGCCGATCTTGCCCGACAGCCCCGCCATGAATTCCCGGTAGGCGCGCGGGGTGAAGAGCTGGGTGTGCCGGTCGGCCGCCTCCAGGATGCCCTCCAGTAGCGCAGTCTCGATCCCGGCGGGGTCGGGCCGGTCCCGCAGGTTGCGCGCGAGAAAGCTCCGAATCGCGATCAGGGAATCGCCCGTGGCGATCACCGACTCGGCTTCCGCCGCGGAAACCGCGAGCGTCTTTCCTTCCGCCATCAGCAGAAACTCGGTGCGGCTGCCCTCCCCCTTCGCGGTGAAGAGCACCCCGGGATACGCCTCGCTGACCCGCTCCAGGGCCCCGCGCAGCATGTCGGCGGATTGCAGCGCCTCGGAATCGACGTAATGGCTGCTCAGGCGGGAGACCACCTCGGCGGTGAGGAAACCCTGAGTGGCCCATGCCCCGGGCGCGGCGATGCTCCACAGCGCCCAGCCGG
>JAPUJL010000217.1 GCA_027296185.1 SAR324 cluster bacterium
GCTGCTGCGGCTCCGGCAGGAGGCCGTCCAGCCTGCTGTCCAGCCCACTGGGGCGGGGCAGGCCATGCTCCGCGGGGCGGGCGGCAAGCGGTCTCTGGGCGAGGCGATGGTCTGGAGAGGGTGGCGTGTGCTCCACGAGCGGCCCGCGGCCTACCGGGCCATGACCCGCCTGGCCACCCTGGCCGGCAAGCGCTTGCCCGGCAACGCCGGCCCCCTGAAAGCCTGGATGCGGCACCGGACCCGGCCGGAGCCCGCGCCGCGCACCCTGCACCAACTGCTCCGGGACCGGCCGGGAGAGTGACGCGCGATGACGCCCGGCAAACCACTGGAACGTGAAGAACCCACCTCGATGACCTCCTCCCGGGAACGCATTCTGGAGCGCCTGCGCCGCGGATCGGCGGCAGCCGGGTCGGAACCGCCCCCGCCTTCCGAGGGGGAGGCCGGCTGGCTGGCGCGGCAACCGCCCCTGGGGGACCTCGCCGAGCGGTTCATCGCCGGGCAGACGGCGGTGGGGGGCAAGGTGATCGAGGTGGCGGACTGGGCGGCCCTGCCCGCGGCGGTGGGCCCCTGGATGGGCGAATACCAGGTGCGCAGCGTCATGACCGGGACGGTGCCCCGGCTGGAGCCGCTGCGGCGCCACCTGGCCGGGGAACTGGGCATCGAGCTGCGCACCTACAGCGGCTCCAAGGAAGAGCAGGAGGCGGAGATCTTTTCCACGGACTGCGGGATCACCACCGCCCGCGGCGGCATCGCGGAGACCGGCACGCTGATCGTGCTCCCCTCCGCCGAGGAGCCGCGGCTCCTCTCGCTCGCGCCGCCGATTCACCTGGTGCTGCTGGAGCGCGGCAACCGGTTCCCCAACCAGCTGGCGTTCGTCGAGAGCGGGGAATACCAGGCCGCACCGCCCACGAATTTGCTGCTGATCACCGGGCCTTCGCGCACGGCGGATATCGAGCAGATCCTGACCATTGGGGTGCACGGCCCGAAGGTGTTCCTCGTGGCGCTGATCGGATGAGCCGATGAAGGTCTTCCACAATTCGCGATCCGCCGAATACAATCCCAGCCACAGCTTTTTCAACGGGCGCTTCGCGACCTACCCGGACACCCCTGAGCGCATGGAGGCCATCCCGGCGGCTATCGGCGCCGACGGGCGCTTCGCACCGGAGGCGGTGTCCGGCCTATCGGCGGACGGTGCCGCGGTCGACGCTGCCGCGGCGAATTGGGCCGCGGTTGACGGTGCCGTGGCGGCGGGGAGGGGATGGTTCCGGTCGGCACTCCAATTCTTCGGCGGACGGAAAGTCTCGTGACCCTCGTGCTGCGTCAGTTGTGGGCCGTCCTGCGCAAGGACCTCCTGATCGACCTGCGCCGCAAGGAGAACCTGCTGTCCATGTTCTTCTTCGCCCTGCTCACCCTGATGACCTTCTACCTGGCGGCGGGAAGCATGCAGGAGACCCGCTTCCGGCTCACCCCCCGCGCTCTGGCACTGCTTTCCGTCGAGCGGTGGCCGCCGGAGCGGATCGACGCCCTGCGCCCCTTGCTGGGCCGCAGCTTCGAGACCCAGGCGGGGTTTCTCGCCGAGCTGAAAGCGGTGGAAGACCTGGAGCTGAGCGGCGAGGAACGGATCGAGCTGCTCGGCGTGGCCCGGGGCACCGCCATGCAGGAGCTGGCGCCGGGCTTCCTCTGGGTCACCTTCCTCCTGGCGGGGGTGCTGGGGCTGGACAAGTCCTTCGGCCAGGAAAGGGAGAACGGCTGCCTGGAAGGGCTGCTGCTCACCCCGGTGGGACGGGGGCTGATTTATTTGGGCAAGATGGGCGGCAATGCCGCCTTCCTGATCGGCATTCTGGTGCTGTTGGTGCCTTTGTATTCGCTGCTCTTCCAGCTGACGCTCTGGGACGTTTTGCCCGCCCTGGGCCTGATCTCCCTGGGCGGCGTCGTGGGGTTCACCGCGCTGGGCACGTTGCTGGGCGGGCTGGTCTCCACCCTGCGCGGCAAGGAGGTGCTGCTGCCGCTGCTGCTGTTCCCCCTGGTGGCGCCGCTGCTGATCGCCTTGGTGCAATTGACGGGAGCCGTCCTGGCCGGCGATCCCCTGAGCCTGTACGCCCATTGGATTCGGTTGGTGCTGGGATTCGACGTGCTGTTTCTGGTCGTGTCCTTTCTCGCTTTCGAGTACGTCGTGGAAAGCTAGCCGGCGGGGCGGAGGCGGATATTTCCGGATCGGCCGGATGTCGCGGCAGGTTGCGCAATCGCGGACGTTGGCCCGTCCGGCCGGCTGCTCCCGGCGGCACTCCACAACCGTTCCCGTACATCCAAGAGACGCCCATGACGGAAACCTATCCCGAGGGCCCGCTGGACGGGCTGAGGGTGCTCGACCTCACCCAATTCATGGCGGGGCCGTACTGCACGCTGATCCTCGCCGACATGGGCGCGGACGTGATCAAGATCGAACGGCCCGGCGGAGGCGATCAGATCCGCGAATGGCACGGCAATCCGCGCAACCCCATGTTCATGTACATGAACCGCGGCAAGCGCAGCCTCACCCTGGACCTCAAGTCCGAGGCGGGCCGGGCGCTCTTCCTGCGGCTGGTGAAGGACGTGGACGTGGTGGTGGAGAATTTCCGCCCGACCGTCATGGAAAAGCTGGGGCTGAGCTACGAGACCCTCGCCGTGATCAACCCGCGGCTGGTCTACTGTGCCATCTCCGGCTACGGCTCGGACGGACCCTACCGGGAGAAGGGCGGATTCGACCTCATCGCCCAGGCGGCGGGGGGCATCATGCATGTCACCGGCGAGCCCGACGGACCGCCCACCTCCGTGGGGCTGCCCATCACCGACCTGGGGTCGGGCATGTTCGGCGTCTCGGGGATTCTCGCCGCCTGCTGGCAACGGCTCCGCACCGGGCGCGGGCAGCGGGTGGAGGCGTCGTTGCTCGAGACCGCCGTCGCCTTCAGCTCCTGGACCGGCGCGGTCTATCTGGCCGGCGGGAAGGAGCCCACCCGGCAGGGATCGCGGCACCGCCAGTCGGCCCCCTACCAGCGCTTCAATACCGCCGACGGCTACCTGGTCATCGGGGCGGGCACTCAGGCGCTCTGGGAGCGGCTGGCCCGGGCTCTGGAGCGCCCGGAATGGATCGGGGACGAGCGGTTCACGACCAACGAGCAGCGCGTCGCCCACCGCGGCGAACTGGAGGAGGAACTGGAGGGGGTGCTCGCGGGGGCGAGCACGGCCCATTGGGTGGGCGTGCTGGACGAGGGGGGTATCCCCTGCGCCCCGGTGAACGACTACGCCCGGCTCTTCGCCGATCCCCAGGTGCGGCACCGGGAGTGCGTCGTCGAGCGCGAGGATCCCGAGGCGGGCACCGTGCGGCTGTTGCGCACCCCGCTGCGGATGAGCGAGGGGGCGGTCACCGTGCGCCGCTTGGCCCCGCGGCTGGGGGAGCACAACCGGGAAATCCTCGCCGAATTCGGGCTGGAGCCGAACGAGATCGACACCCTGGCGGAGCAAGGGGTCATCTGACCGTGGACGGATGAGCGAGGTTCCGCAACTGCCCGATCCCCTCACGCTCCCCGCGCTGCAGCGCTATGTGCGGGCCATCGTCGCCGCGCGGGGCTTCACCACCGAGCTCGACCGGGTTTTCATTCTGACCGTGGAGGAGGTGGGAGAGCTCGCCACCGAACTGAAGAAGCGCCGTTTCTACCCGGAGCGGTTCGACCCGGCCGAATTGGGATTCGAAATCGCCGACCTCTTGCTCTATCTGGCCGATCTGGCCAACGGTTTCGAAGTCGATCTGATGGCCCATTGGCCCCGGCACGAAGCGGAAAACGACCGCCGCTTCGCTCAGCGGCGGGGCGGAAAGCCCGCAGCGGCCGTCGATCCGGCTTTTACCCTCAACCGGCTGCGCGATCACCTGGAGGTCAAGCGCCAGGAGCGGGGATTCGAGGACCAACCCGACACGCTGATGACCCTCCTGACCGAGGAGATCGGAGAGATCGCCACGGAAATCCGCAAACGCTGGAAGGGGCTCGAGGAGCCCCGGCGAGCCGCCTTCGAGATCGTCGATGCTCTCACCTACCTCCTGCGGCTGGCCCACTGGTTCTCCGTGGACGTGGAGGCCGCGGTGCGCACCAAGGAAGCCCTCAACGCCGAAAGGGACTGGCGCTATTGACGGGACGCGTGCGTTCACCGCCTCTTCCCACGGTTCCGGTGCCATGCGGGCGGTGCAGCGCCACGGGCGCCGATTGCGTCGGCCCGCGAAGGGCCGCAGATTGCGCCGTCCCGCCCAGGGCCTCATAATGGATAAAAGCAGCAACCTCTTCCCGGGCCGCACCTCGGGCCGGGCGCCGTCCGAGGCCGCCGCACCCGCCAATACTTGAAGGAGTAAGATGAAA
>JAPUJL010000218.1 GCA_027296185.1 SAR324 cluster bacterium
TGCCCGTAGCGCCGCCACGGCCTGCGCCTCGTCCTCGGCGGAGAGGGTGAGCGCGTAGCGGTACTGGCGCATGGCGTGGCCGTAGCGGGGATCGTAGTAGTCCACGAGCAGGCTGCGCACGACCGTCTCGCTGTCCCCGGCCTGGAGCTTGTCCACCAGTTCCTCCGTGCGCGCTTTGCCGAAGAGCGGAGCCAGGGTGCGGAGGGCGGCGACCAATTGGGGCAGCGTGCCGGGGTCGTCCCCCGAGTATTCCTCGACGATGCGCCGGACGCGGGTCTCGAGGGAGGCCGTGAGCAGCACGCAGGTGCCCTGCTTCATGGCCACCATCAGCGGCTTGGGGAGCATCACCGGCCCCACCTTGCGGCTCTCCCCCTCCACCCACACCGGCCGCGACGGGTCCAGCGCCTGGAGCGCCTGGAGCAGGTGCGCCTCGAATTGCTGCTGGGTGCGGGGCCGGCGGTTCACGCCGCCGAAGAGGGAGCTGCGGTGCTGGGCCAGGTCTTCCAGGTCCAGCATGTTGGGCAATTGCCGCAGGATGCGGGTCTTGCCCACACCCGTCTGCCCGTGAATCACGACGATCCGCTGCGGCACCAGCCGCTCCAGCTCGGCGAGGAGGTAATTGCGGAAGGCCTTGTAGCCGCCCGGCAGTTGCGCCACCCGGTAGTCCAGCAGCTCCAGCAGCTTGACCACCGAGGCCGAGCGCATGCCCCCCCGGGCGCAGTAGACCAGGAGCCGCCGCTCCCGGTGGGGCTCGAAGGCCGACACGAATTCCTTCAGCCGCTTGCCGACGATTTCCTGACCGCGGCCCACGGCCGTGCCTCGGCCTACCTGCTTGTAGAGGGTGCCGAGCTCCGCCCGCTCGCCGTCGCTGAAGAGGGGGATGTTGACCGATCCGGCGATGGCGCCCTTGGCATGCTCGGCCGGGGTGCGCACGTCGATGACGGTCTCCGCCCCGCCCAGGGCGCTTTCGAGTGTGGATTGAGGTTCGGTCATGCGCGGCACTTGGGTCGATGGGAAGGGAGCGGTCCCGGGGCGCTGCATGGGAGGGCGAGTGGATGCTTGGGGATTCCCTCGCCGGCCTTTGGCCGCTCTCCGTCCCGTGCGTGGGCGAGGGCCGCGTTGCCCGCCCCGATGCTCACGGGGATTTCCATTGTGACCGCCAGGGGCCGAGACCGCCAAGGACCACGACCTCGGCTAGGCCGCCCCGCCCTTCTCGGCGACTTCCTCCGGTTCGGCCCCGCCTTTCCTGCCCGTGGCGGATTTGGCGGGTACCTCGGTGGAATCGGGAAGGAGGTCGTGCTTTTCCCGGATGCGCATCTCGATGGTGCGGTACATTTCGGGGTTTTCCATCAGGGTGCGCTTCACGTTCTCCCGCCCCTGTCCGATGCGCTCGCCTTCGAAGGCGTACCAGGTGCCGGATTTCTGCACGATGCCGTCGGTGGCGGCCTGATCGAGCAGGCTGCCCTCCCGCGAGAGGCCACAATTGTGGAGGAGATCCAGCTCGATCTGGCGGAAGGGTGGGGCGACCTTGTTCTTGACGACCTTGATCCGCAGCCGGCCCCCGATTACCTCGTCGCCGTCCTTGATGGCGCTGATGCGGCGCACGTCCAGGCGGATGCTGGAGTAGAACTTGAGGGCGTTGCCGCCGGTGGTGGTCTCCGGATTGCCGAATACCACCCCGATCTTCATGCGCAACTGGTTGATGAAGAACAGCGTGGTCTTGGACTTGGCCACCACGGCGGTGAGTTTGCGCAGGGCCTGGGACATGAGCCGCGCCTGCAGCGCCATGTGGGCATCGCCCATGTCCCCTTCCAGCTCGGCCTTGGGCACCAACGCCGCCACCGAATCGACCACGATGATGTCCACCGCCCCGCTGCGCACGAGGATTTCCACGATCTCCAGGGCCTGCTCGCCATAATCGGGCTGTGAGATCAGCAGCTCGTCGGTCTTCACGCCGATCAGCCGGGAATAGCGCACGTCCAGGCAGTGCTCGGCATCGATGTAGGCCGCCACGCCGCCCCGCTTCTGCACCTCCGCCACGGCGTGCAGGGCCAGGGTGGTCTTCCCGGAGGCCTCGGGGCCGAAGATCTCCACGATCCGCCCCACGGGATAGCCGCCCACGCCCAGGGCGATATCCAGGGAAATGTTGCCGCTGGGAATGGCGGGCACCTTGGCCACCGCGCCGTCCCCCATGCGCATGATGGCGCCCTTGCCGTAGGCCCGCTCCACCTGGGCCACCGCCAGCTCAACGGCCTTGGACTTGTCCTCCTCCCACATCGCCTCACCTCGTTGCCTGAAATCCACCACCTTGGCTGCGCTCATGGTCTCCTCCGTCAGGGTAGCAAAACCGTTGTACCGATACCAGACTGTGTCCGCCGCCCCGCCGCCGCGCCCTTCCAGACGGGGCTTTCGTCCCTCCTCAGAGACGCGGCGAAGGTTGTTGGACACAGACGAAAGTCATGCCGGCGGAATCCTTGACCCACTCTCCTCGGCGTTCCCTCCCTGGAACGGCCGCCCAATCCCTGGGACCGCTCCGCCGGCACTCCGCGGGTCTGAACGAACCCTATCCAGACAAAAAAAGAAATGCAAGCAAAAAATGATTGTTTGTGGAGAAGGGAAGAAAGCACCTCTCCGAGACGATCGCGGCGAAATGGAGGGAACGAGATCGGAGGAACGCGCTCGAGCTTCGCCCCCCCCTCTCCATTCGATGGAGAGGGGGCCAGGGGGTGAG
>JAPUJL010000219.1 GCA_027296185.1 SAR324 cluster bacterium
CCGGGCCGGCGTACGCGGTGCGCTTCCGGCTTCATCAGACCCAGCGGTGGCGGCCCGCTCTCCGCATCTCGCGCCCCAGGACCAGCTGGGGAGTCCGCGGATCTGAGCGGGGGCCGCCGGCATTAGAATTTCACCTCCACATACAGTCCCAGATGGTCATCTTTCAGGCCGAAATGCTGCTCCGCGCCGAGGAGCAGCGTGGACCACAACCAGAATTCGACCCCCACCGCGCCGCCCACGTCGACCTCCGGCTTGTAGTTGCGATCCGCCTTGTCGGGCGCATTGCGCAATTCGATATACCGGATTACGGCCGCTGCAAAGACGCTAAACGATTCGGCAATTTTCAACCCCGCGCCGGCGCCGATATCGTATAGTTCGAACTCCGCATCGAGATCGGTATCGTTCGCTTCCCCGTGCCGAAAAAACCCGAAGACGCCAAAACCCAATGAGCCCACCTCCATTGCGATCGGGTCCCCTATTTTCTGACGATAGCCTACGCCGTATTCCTTCCCGGGTTTCGTCGTTACGTCGACTTCGCCGGCGAGAATCTGCAGGGTGCCGTCGTCTGTGATCCCGTAGTCCAAAAACACGGTTTTGCGGTAGTCCGATGTGCGGAAACCCAAGCCCACATCGCCCTGGTCGAACCGGGGAGAAGGATTGCCGAATACCACTCCGAAAGCCGTATTCCCCCAACTCACCATTAACAATACGGCTGCCAAGCCGAACGTAGTGGTTCTGTAGGCCTTCATAATGAGCTCCGGATCTGCACTTACATTTGCAAGGTGCGCAGTGACCAGTGGCTGCCGTCTCCGCACCCCGCGACCCCGATGGCGAGTGCGACCAACAAAAACAGCCGGAAGCGCGGGAGTTGCTCTGCGGGCAGACCTGTGCTTCGCTTTCCAAACTTGTGCAGGAACAACGCGTCGTGCGTCATGGTGAGCCTCCACATGACACAGATATTTCGAACGGATAGAGGAAAATTAATGCACTTGATCTACGAATGCAAGCCGAATCCGCTGCGCCGTTCGCAAATCATAACGCTGGAATGAAGCGGGGTGGGGGGTGACGGGCTCGCCCTTGCCCTGTGCGTTGCACAAGTCAGTGTGCAACAGCTAAAGACTCCCCGACACCCGGCTTCGAGTAGGGGTGTCCGCCAGTCGGAAGGCGTTCAAAGGGCCCATGTCGGGTCCCGCCGCCACCCTGCGGGCACCAGATTGCACATTCTGACCAGGTTGTCGGCCGCTGCGGCAAAGTCAAACGGGTATTCCTCGTATCGTTAAAGGTGAGCTGGAGGCTTGGCGGCGGCGCGATCGTCAATGCGGGCGGTAGCCCGGCCATCTGATGCCACGGACGAGCGCCGCCGCGGCCGCGGCCATCCTGCTCTTCCCTTCGCGCGCCGTCGGATCCCGCCCATCTTTGTACTTCGGCTCGATGCAGCCGCAGTCGAATCCCACCATATAACCGAACCAGAATCCGGCGATGAGCCCGCCAAATCCCGATACCGCCATTAGCATCCCGTATAGGGCTGTCCCAGACATGGTATTTTCGCCTTTCGTGGTGTCCCGACCCGCCGAACGGGAGCGAGAGGAGGGTGGTCGATTGGCCAAGGAGTCGTACCCACGGTATTGCATGCCAACGCGGGACTAAACGACTGCCGTCGTAATATTCAAGAGCTACGTCTACAAGACTAACGCAAATGTTTCCGGGTGGGTTGCGCACATCTGCGAATAAGCCTCGGCGGCGATCCCCCGCCAGGGCGAACTTGCCGCGCAGTTCTTCCATGAAATCGCCGCGAGAAGGGATGACTGCCGGAGAGACGGACCCTCCCACGATTACGGCGTCCCGGTCAATCCGCTTCGGCACGGACCCGGATTCCTGTGGGGCCCTGTTACTCCGTGATATCCATGCGTTGCAGGCGAACGGTCAGCCACCCCGCGAAGACCGCGAACGTCACCGCTCCGACGGCCAGCCCCCAGGTGAGCGAATCCTCCCACCGGAAGGGCAATCCCTTGCCCAGCTTGACGATCTGACCGAAGGGGACGTGAAGGTGGTGGAAGAAGACCCAGCGCCCCTGATCCAGCATTTCCGCCGCCGATTCCACCACGATGCCCAGCACCAGGGTCACCCCCACCGCGGCGCCCGAGGAATTGAAATAGACGCTGGCCAGCAGGGCGAAGGCGCATACCGGCAGCAAGAACAGCGCGGTCAGGCCGGTCGCGGTCAGCAGGTGGCTCCACACCTGCCCCAGGGAATAGAGCAGCACCCCGCTGCGGGCCACGTCGCCCCAGCCCACGATGACGGCCGCGAGGGCGATGCCCAGCACCACGCTGGCCAGCAGCATGCCCCAGGCCAGAACGATGAGGGCGACCAGCTTGGCCGCGACCCACTGATGGCGGCGGATGGGGAGGATCAGCACGGTCTTGACCGTGCCCAGGGCGAACTCCTGGGAGAACCCCATCGCCCCCAGCACGAGGAGCATGTACACCCCGAAGCGCAGCCCCCAGCCCACCCCTTCCGCGAACAGTTGGGGTGCCGTGACCACGTGCAGGGAGGTTTTCGCGGGGGTGAGCCCGGTGGCCATCATGTAGGCCGCCTCGACCGCCAGCACGATCCCTAAGAGCAAATAGGGATACTTTTGCGTCAGCAGCTTGATCCCCTCCTGCCGGCACAACTCGACGATCATGACTCCCCTATGCGGCGCCCGCCTGTTGGGCCAGGTCGGTGAAACACTTGCGAATCGCCTCGATCCCTTCCGGCTGCGCGAGGGATTGCTCCAGGATCAGCCGCCCCCGGTGCAGCACCATCAGGTCCAGGCCGTTGGTGGGCTCGTCGAGGATGATCAGGCTGGGCCGGTTGAGCAACACCGCGGCCAGCCCCAGCCGCTGTTTCATCCCCTGGGAGTAGCGGCCGAACCGTTCCCGGCCCCACTCGCCCAGGCCCACCTCGTCCAGCAGCTCGCTCACCCGCTCGCGCGGCAGACCGGAGATGCGCGCCAGCAGCTCCAGGTTGCGCCGGCCGCTGAGGTGGGGATAGAAGCGCGGCGCCTCGACCGTGGCCCCCAGCCGGCGGCGGTGCTCGGCGCGGTGGGTGCCGGTGATGGGTTCGCCGTCCAGCAGCGCGCGCCCCTCGGTGGGGCGGATCAGGTTGCAGAGAATCTTGATCGCCGTGGATTTGCCCGCGCCGTTCTGGCCCAGGAACCCCACAACCTCGCCGGCACGCACCACGAAGGAAAGATCCTTGAGCGCCCAGAAATCGCCGTAGCGCTTGGAAATGCCCTCCACCTGCAGTACCGCATCCGCCATCGGTTCGCTCCTATCGTTCCCGGCACCTTGCGCCGTGCCGCCGCATCAGTGCGACTTACCCTATCACGGGGTGCGATGGGGCGCATGACCCGCCGCTCCCGGGGCGGGGTGGCCGGCGTACGCTCGGGCGCTTCATCCTACTGGCCGCGGGTGGAGCGGCTGGCGGTGGAACCCTCCCCGGCCGAATCCTCGGGTTCCGGCTGGCCGAACCGGCTGATGAGCACCGTCAGGGTGTTGACGGTCTCGGGCATTTGCCGGTTGTCGTCGCGGATGTAG
>JAPUJL010000022.1 GCA_027296185.1 SAR324 cluster bacterium
CAGCCCGCGGTAGGCCGCCACGGCGTCGTCGCGCGCCGCCGGGCAGGGATGCTCGGGGGCGAGGCGGTAATCCAGGGAGAGCACCCGCGCCCCGCAGGCCCGGGAGAGGCGCGCGGTCAACTCGCCGTGGCTGTGGGAGGAGCCGGCCACGTAACCTCCGCCATGGGCATAGAGCAGCACCCGGTCGAGCACGGCACCGGGGGCGGTGAGCCACAGGCCCAGCACGTTCCCCACGCGGGCCGTTTCCGTCGCCACGTCCTCGGAGATGTGGAAGGTCTCTCCCAGTTGCTCCAACTGAGCCCGCAGGTCGCGATAGGACGGTTTCTCGGGCGGCGGATTTTCGGCCAGCCGCCCCAGCAGGTAGTCGAACTGTTCCTTGGACATGGATACCGAATTCGGAAAGTGGAGATGGGATCGGCACGGCGGCCGCGTCACGATCCGTACAGTCTACGGCGGCCTCGCATCGGACGCACCTTAAACCGGCGCCGGTTCTTCGGCCATGAGGGATTGTGCGCCGCGGCGCCCCTGGAGGGCCGCCGCGGCGTCAGTGTGTCTGCGAAGCGGCCGCACCCGCCGAATCCGATCGGTCTACGGCGGATCAGGTATGGATGCGGTTCATGAGGAAGTTGTCCACCGGCCGAATTCCGATGCTGGTGGTGGCGATTTGGCCGGCGGCATAGGTTCCGGCGCCCATGATTTCGTCGGCGGCCATGAACCCGCTCTCGATGGCCTGGCCGATGCCCTCCCCCAAATCGCGGCTGGCAAAGCCCGCCGAATCCCCGATCAGGAAACAGCGGTCGTGCTTCACCTGCTCGGTGCGCTCCACCGGACAAAAGTAGTAGGGATGGCCGGTCTGCTGTAAATGCTCCGTCGTCGCTTGGTCCAGGAGCCGGAGCTTCACCAAGTCCCGCAGGAAGCTCTTGAAGTGATGGTGGATGTTTTTTCCGGAGTTTCGAAAAAAACTGCCCTTCCCGCCCAATCCGACGTTCACGTATCCCTCGCCCTTGGGCACGTACCAGCTGTACCCGCGCAGTCCGTGCTTGAACAGGAAGATGTGGCAAAAGTCGTCACGTTGGGGGTACTCGAACTCCTTCTCCAAGGTCACGATCAGATCGTCCTTGGATTGAAACGGCTGGAACAACTGCGTGCGCACCGGGCACGCCGTGCCCGCCGCCCCCACCAGGTACGTGCAGCGGTATTCTCCGTCGAGCACGTACGCGCCGCCGGCGTCCTGTTCGATCTTCTTGACCTGGTGCGTCTCGAAGTCGGCGCCCGAACGCTCCAGCAGCCAGTGATCGAATTCGAACCGCCGGATCGAATAGCTATAGGCGAAGGGCAGATAGATCGCGATGGGAAACGATTTGTAGTGGAATTTGAATTTCAGCTTCATGATGGATTGCGGGTACGTCTCGGGCGTGAATTCCAGATTGTCGAACACGCCGTCGGTGATCCATCCGGCGCACAATTTCGTTCTCGGGAATCGCTCCTTGTCGAGGATCAGCACGTCCCGGCCGTTTTTTTTCAATCGCCAGGCACAACTGGTGCCGGCGGGGCCCGCGCCCACCACAATGGTTTCGACTTCCTTCATCGCTGACTCGCTATCCTTTCCCCGCGCGCGAGGAATTCGCATGGACGCCCCCCGGCGATTCGCCGCGGCCCAGGCGCGCGGTTGAACCCATCTCTCCGCAACCGTTTCTCCCCCGCGGCGTTAGCGTGCAATGCACTACCCCGCGATACAGTCGAAGGGAGCCGCCCATGCGGTGTTTTGATACACGGTTACCGCCGTGAGGGGCAAGTTGAAGTAGAGCAGAATTCCCAGGAAGGAGCGATCCCCCGGACGGCTCCGCCGCCGCACCCGCGAGACGCCCGTGCCATAAATCACGTAGTAGAGGAACAGCGTCAGCGCCAGGGGCAGCGATTCCCACAGGCACAGCTCGGACCCCAGCCAATCGCCCAGGGGAAGCATCCAGGCCAACGGCAACGGCAGCAGCACGATCGCCAAGGCCGTCAGGCCCACCCGCCTCATGGCGATTCCCGGAGCATCCTTGGCACCGCCGGGCGGCTATTTTTCGCTGCAGCTGCCGGGCGGCCATGCTTCGCTGCGATCACCGGGGCGCGGGGAATCATGGGACCGGCTGGGCGTGGCTCAGCAGGTACTGGCCGTTGCCCACGACACGCCCCCCGACTGCACCGAAGGTGGCGACGCAGAAGCGCAGGTAGAGGTCCCAAATGCGGATGAAGCGCTCGTCGATTTCCGGATCGGCGCGAATGACTTCGATATTCCGCCACAGGTTCTCCCGCCAGGCCTGCACGGTGCGCTTGTAGTTGTTTCCGTTGAGGAACCAGGAATCTTCCAGCTTGAGATGCTCCTGGTAGCGGGGCAGCTCCTGAAAGTGCCAGAAGCGCCCACCGGGAAAGATGTACTTGTTGAAGAAGACGTCCGACGAGAGGTCGGCCAACTGCTGAATGACGCGGTTGTAGGCGATGAAGTGCACCAAGACCTTGCCGTCGGGTTTCAGGAACGCGGCAATCTTCTCCAGCGCCAGCTTGATGTTCCGGACGTGCTCGAAGAGCCCGATCACCATGATCTTGTCGAACTGCCGGTCGAAGTTGCACCGGGAAAAATCCTCCATGGTGATGCGGAAGCGGTCGGTGTGGAAGGGATGGCCCGGCTCGTTTTGCCGTGCGGCGATCCAATCGTACTGCACCTTGCTCAAGTTCAGCGCCACGACCTTGCAGTTGGGGTAATTGCGCAGAACGTGGGAGGAGAGGCTGCCGAAGCCGCAGGCGATATCCAGCACGTGGTCGGAATCCCGCAGGCCCACCTTCCGGCACAGATCGTCCAGCATGGCGTCCTGGGCCTCCTCCATATTCTGGGCGCCGTTTTCGTAGAGCGCCATGGTGTACTTCATGGATGGGCCGAGGAAATTCTCGAAGAGCACGGCGGGCTTGTCGTAGTGGATCCGCATCAGATCCTCGCTCTCCTCGCAGATCGGGCCGGAAGCGCCGCTCCACTCGGGCGGCAGTTCCGGGTACGATGGCGACCAGCGGAAATACGCCTCGCACATTCCCTTCAACAGCCCCTGCAGCACCGCGCCCGGCAAGGGCAGCCGGCCGTCGAGGTACTTCTCGACCATCCAGGAATATCCTCTGTGCAACGTTGCGGACATTCAGTCCCCTCGTTTGACGGTTCTGGAATTCCCGGCGGAACCGGGCCGAGGCCCTCGGCTCGGCACCGGTCGATCGGCCGGAGTCCGTCGTTTCCTTGTTTCCCGCTTGTACTCGGTCGACGGCCATTCTTCAATCCCCCGCTCCCCTGTTTGGAGCGCTGGGGGGAAGATTTCCGTCGTCCAGCCTACACGCCGGGCGCCCCGTCCAACCATCGCAACGACGCATAGCCCCCCAACCGCAACGCCCCGCCGGTCTATGGCCGCGCGGGATTTTGCCCGCTCAGCCGCCCGGCACGGTGCAGGCGCAGGATGGCACAGTTGAAGTGCACCAGGCCGCTGACCCCGGACATGACCACCCCCAGGCCGCCCCACCAGGCCCGATC
>JAPUJL010000220.1 GCA_027296185.1 SAR324 cluster bacterium
CGCTACGACATCTGCGTCAACGCCGTGTCGCCCTTCGCCTGGACGCGCATGACCGCCTCCATCCCCTTGGAGGACGAGGCCGCCGAAGCCCGCGTGGAGAAAATCAAGAAGATGAAGCCGGAGCACATCGCGCCTCTGGCCGTGTTCCTCGCCTCGGAGCAGTGCAAGGGCATCACGGGCCAGATCTTCGGCGCCCGGGCGGGGGAACTCATGGTGTTCAGCATGCCGCGCCCCATCCGCTCGGTGCACCACATGGGCGGCTGGACGCCGGAGGAGGTGGGGGAATTCGCCATGCCCGCCCTGCGCAACTTCTTCCAGCCCAACGTGGTCTCCGCCGACATGTTCCCCTACGACCCGCTGGAATAGGGGCAGCGTCGGAGAGGAAGGGCACAAAAGACCTAGCGGCTCCTTCCGGCGCCTCAGTCCATGCGAATGGCAGACCTCAGCCGGTCAGGGCGCGGCGCACCGCCTCCGGCTCTTTCTCGATCACCTTGAGAAACGCGCGGGTGGGGGATTCGGGATTGCGGCGCTTCTGTTCCCAGTCCCGGACCGTATGGACGCTGAACCCAAACTGGGCCGCGAATTCGGTCTGGGACAGTTGCAGCTTCCTGCGGATTTGCGCCACGTCCACGCGATCCGGCACGAAGACGATCGAGACACGTCCCTTCAACTTCTGCTCCTTGGCATGCGCCCTGGCTTCGCGCGCCCCTCGTAACACGCTAGCGCCGATCTTGCTCATGGGAAGCTCCCTGAATTGGGGGAATTTTTCACTCTAAAGTTGCTTCACGATCTCCCGGAGTTCTTGCAGTTCTTCCTCAGTCAGGTCGATCTTCACCGATTTACTGAACGCCGTTAATAGGTACAGGGTCTCGGTATGCCGCTGGAAAAAGTACACGACTCGTGCGCCTCCGCGTTTGCCTTTTCCTTTTGCCCTCCACCGTAGCTTACGCACACCGCCCGAGCGCCGGATGATGTCGCCCGCGTCGGGGTGCCGAGCCAAGTGCGAGATGAGATCGGCGATTTCCGGCTCGGTGAGTAATCCACGGGTCTGGCCGATGAATTCGCGAGTCTCGACGACGGTCACTAACACAATATAAGACTAAGGCATTGCCTTAGTTCTGTCAACCTGTTGTGGTACGACGTTGTGGCCTCGCCTTGCCCCCGCCGCGCGATGTGATAGCCTGCGGGGTCTGAATTGCGTACGCCGCGAGGCTGCGGGCGCCCCATGACGGAAGCCGCTGGAGGATCGGAAGATGACCGCACCGGAGGAACACGTGCCGCAGCCGGCCGACGCCGCGGCGATGATCGAGGTCTACTACGAGAAGGGCTGGACGGACGGGCTGCCCGTGGTGCCGCCGAGCGAGGATTCGGTGGGCGCCATGCTGGCGGGCGCCGGGCTGCAGGGCGAAGACGTGGTGGGCGAGATTGCCGCCCGCCACACGCGGATCACGGCGGACAAAGTGGCGATCAACGCCGTCCTGGCGGGATGCCTCCCGGAATACATGCCGGTCGTCGTGGCCGCGGTGAAGGGCATCTGCCACGAGGATTACGGCTACCACGGCCCCTCCACCAGCACGGGCGGCGCGGCGGTGGCGATGGTCGTCAACGGCCCCATCGCGGCGCGGCTAGGGATCAACGGCGAGGACAACGTATTCGGCCCGGGCTTCCGCCCCAACGCCACCATCGGGCGGGCGGTGCGGCTGCTGATGATGAACGCCATCAACACCCGCCCCGGCAAGCTGGACAAGTCGACCCTGGGCAACCCGGGCAAGTACACCCTCTGCTTCGCGGAAAACGAGGCCAACAGCCCCTGGGAGCCGCTCCACGTGGAGCGGGGATTCAAGGCGGAGGACAGCGCGGTAACGGTCTTCGCCACGGAGGGGAGCATCCAGGTCTACAACCAGCTTTCCAACGATGCGGAAACCCTGTGCAAGACCATGGCGGATGCCATGGCGAACCTGGGATCGATCAACATCGTGGGCCAGCAGAACATCATGGCGGTCTGGGCGGGCGAGCACGCGGCGGTCTTCCGCAAGGCGGGCTGGAGCAAGAAGCAGGTACAGCAGTGCCTGTTCGAGAACGCCAAGCGCACCGTCGCCGACATCAAGCGGGTGGGGAAATTTCCCTTGCCCATCAAGCCCGAGGACGAGGAGACCTACCGGCACGTGACCCGCACCCCCGAGGAAATCCTCGTGCTGCACGCGGGAGCGCCCCAAGGGGCCTTTTCCACCTGCCTGCCCGGTTGGGGCTCGCACTCGGTGACCCGTGCCGTGACGACACGCATCGAGACCCTGTAGCCCGCGGATTCCCGTTTGCCGCAGGCGAAATTCCGCCGCCGCAGGCAAAATACAGGCCGCCGCAGGCAAAACACAGCGCGCTGCAGGCGCATTGCCGCCGGCGGCCGGCGAAATACCGTTGGCTGCCGGATGCTTCCGGGCACTGGAGAATTCAAACGACACCGCCGGGTGCGCTCCCCTGGGAGAGGCTCCCAGCAAGTCCCCTGGGCGAGGTCCCCGGCAAGTCAAACTACTCGGTGCGGGGCCGGCCAGAGTGACACCCCGGACGCCGGAGCGATGAAGGAGAGACAGGCATGACCGAGAAATCGACCGGGAAACCATGGATATCGGACCGCTGGTTCGTCAGCCCGTGGAACTATCACGAGGAGGCGGTCA
>JAPUJL010000221.1 GCA_027296185.1 SAR324 cluster bacterium
GGCCGCCCCTCCCAGTGTCCAAACCGCTTTGTTCCCGTGCATGCACACCCTCCTGCAGGGGCCGGCCTCCCACTCCGGGAGCCGGGGCCCGAAGAGCCCATTTTGTGTCGTGACTGCCGACGGGTCAACTAGATCCTGGGGGAAAAAGATAAAAAGCCCACTACATATCGTGGCGGACGAGGAATTCGAGGATCTCCCCTCCGTAGAGCAAAGCAGCCACCCCCCCCAGCGAGAGGAGGGGGCCGAGAGCCTGCGGCGACCGCCCGCGCAGCCACGAAACGACACCAAGAACTGCCCACAGGGCCAGGGCGACCCCGGTCGCCGTCAGGGCCCCGGCGGGCCCCAGCAGCAAGCCGGACGCAACGAGAAGCCGGATGTGGCCGCCCCTCAGGCGGAGCCGGCGCGCGGCCAGGGGGCGGAGCAACATCACCAAGCCCGCGCCGATCGCGGCACCTAGAAGGCCGTTGAGTAGCGACGCCGCCCCAGCCTTGATCCCGGAATCGAGGAGGTCGGCCCCGAAAAGCCTCGTCCCGTGAATTTCCGGAACGCCGATGGCGCCCAGAAACCCCACGGCCGCGAGCGCGTAGGTGAGCCGGTTCGGCACCGTGTCGTGCTCGGAGTCGATGAAGAAGGCCGCGAGCGAGATGGCGGAGTACGCGGCCCCGACGCCGAACGCGAGCCAGAGGGGATTCCAAGCCAAGACCTCGGCGCGCAAGTAGGCAAGGACGAAGAGGAGCGCGCACAGGATCTCGACCGCCAGATAGCGGGGCGCGATCCGCATCCGGCAGTGGCGGCAGCGGCCGAGGAGAAAAAGGTAGGAGAGAATCGGAATGTTGTCGTGCCAGGCGATGGTCATCGTGCAGTGAGGGCAATAGGAGCGGCCGGTGGCGCCGAGGCTCTTCTTGCGCGGCAGCCGGTAGATCACGACGTTGAGGAAAGAGCCGATGATGGCGCCCAAAACGCCCGCAGAGCCGGCGAGGAACTCCTTCATCGGCGCTGCTGGGCGGGCGCGATGCTCCGCCCGCGTGCACGGTAGCGGGTTCCGCAATCCGGGCAGGCCAACGCGTCGTCCAACACGGCGCCGCACACGCACGCCCATCCCTTTGGGGACGCCGGGACGCCGTAGGCCACGCCGTGATCGGGGACATTCTTCGTGACCACCGCACCCGCCCCCACCACCGCGTAGCGCCCGATCTGGACGCCGCACACGATCGTGGAGTTCGCACCCAGGGTCGCACCGTCCCGGATCACCGTGGGCTCAAAGGCGTCTTTCCGCTCCACGTCCGCGCGGGGAGTGCGCACGTTGGTGAAAACCACGGACGGGCCGACGAAGCACCCCTTGCCGATGCGAACACCCTCGTAGAGCGAGACATTGTTCTGGATCTTGGTCCCGGCCCCGATCGGGACCCCGCGCCCGACGAAGACGTTTTGCCCCAAGATGCAGCCGGTGCCGATCCGCGCGCCCTCCATGACATGGCAAAAGTGCCAGATGCGCACGCCCGCACCGATGCGCGCCCCTTTGTCGATGACCGCCGTGGGATGAACCTGGGCGCTCGGGCTCATGGACGCGCATCATAGCCGTGGACAGGCACGGGCGCGGGCAGGTTCACGGATACCGAGTTACGGATACGGATCGCACGCGAAGCGCAGCCACGTTCCCGTTCCCGTGCTCCCCAAGCGTACCCGCGCCCGTGCCCACGTCCGCCAAGTGGGCTCGCAGAGCCGGCGCATGTCGGCCGGTTTCAACTGGGCAGAGCGACGAATCACCGCCGCTTTTTGTAGCCGCTCGACATCCCTGATCAGGAAAACTACAGAACAACAGCGGCGCCGCTTAGAAGGGAATGTCTTCGAAGTCGTAGTCCTCGCTCCGCGGCGACTCGGAGACTTTCCCCGCCTGTGCCGGCCGAGCTTCCGACTCCTGGCGTTGACCCCCTTCGGGTCCTCCGCCTCCTCCGCCTCCTCCGCCAGCGCCGAGGAATTGGAAGTTCTCCATGACGACCTCGAGTTTGGAGCGCTTCTGGCCCTCCTTGGTCTCCCACGTCGAGAACTGGAGCCGCCCCTCGATGAAGACGGGACGCCCCTTCTTCATGTACTGGTTGAAGGTCTCCGCCTGGGCGCCCCAGCCCGTGACGTCGACGAAGCATGTCTCTTCGGTCGTTTCCTTCGTGTCACGGTTGCGCCGGCGGCGGTTGACCGCCATGCCGAACTTGACGAGCGCCAAGCCCGACTGGGTGTAGCGCAACTCGGGATCCCGGGTGAGGTTCCCCATGAGGAGGACCTTGTTGAAATTGGCCATTGTTCTACTCCGTCTTCGCTGAGTTTGACTGTATCCGACCGCACCCATAGAATCCCGCTTCGTTCAGGAAACCCATGAATCTGCCGGCAGAACGACGCCGCCACCGCCGCATCTCCGTGCGGCTCCCGCTCCAGCTCACGGTCAAGGACCAGACCGTGGACACTCACATCGTCGATCTGAGCGAGTCGGGAATCCGCCTCCGGACGCCGGCCTCGCTGCCGCTCATGACGCGCGTCCAGATCG
>JAPUJL010000222.1 GCA_027296185.1 SAR324 cluster bacterium
AGTTGAGCCTCGTCGCCGTCACGCCGATCCAACGCTTGGACGTCATAGATGAATCCCAAGCGGCGCAAGAAATAATCGTACTTCACCGCGTCCGGGACCTCGTAGGAAATGGAGAAGCCCAGCGTATTGGGCCGGTCCTCCTTCTCGAGCGTCGTGTCGATCACGTCGTTCCGCGTTCGATTCTCGGAGAACACCGCCGCGCGCCAAAAGGACGGGCGGAAGAACCATTCGAAAATGATGTTATCTCCGAATAGATGCTCTGGATCGTCCTCGATTTCGAAACCCCGCGACCCGTTCAGGACGTTCGTATAAGTCAACAGATCTTCCTCGCGGGCCGTGGGGAAGCGCACCACGTTGTTGCGGAGCCGCATCGTCCCCACGCTGACGCGATATCGCGGTCCGCCGAGGAATCCGAACAGCCTGGGTTGCGCTTCGTTGTCCTCGAGGCGAATTCGCATGACGAAACCCGCAACGTTCGAGCTGTTCCACAGGTGTTTGTCGAATGCGAAAAAAACATTGTTGTCCTCGGTATTGGGCGCGAGCCGGTCTCTGTCCTCGGCGCCGGATTGGTTGAAGTAGTCGATCGTGCTGATGAACTCGCCCTCGAATTGAATCCGGGGCAGGGAGACCTCGTCGACCTCGAGGGCTTGGGCCGGAAGCGCCAGCAAAGCGAGTCCGGCCAGTGCAAATACGAACTTCCGATTCATTGTCGTCCTCTCACGGTAGGGATCGATTATTGGATCAGCGATACGGATGGCACGTAGGGCGGGGATGCCATGTCCTCGTAAACCATCAGGGTGATCATCCCACCGGGATAAATCCCATTGTTTTGCGCGTTAAGCGTGTTGTGGTCGTGGAAGGTCCAAAACCCTGGGTTGTCCCCGAAAATCATAATGTCGACCGTCGTGCCCGGAAGGATCGAGACCGTGTTGAGGCGCAGGGGATGTTCGAGGGGATTTCCGTCCTGGGCGACGTGGACGAACTGGTGGCCGTGCAGGTGCATGTGATGCAAACCCATGCCCCCGTTGATGATCCGCACGCGGATCCATTCCCCTTCCTTGATCTTCAAGAGCGACCGCGGGTCCACGGCTGGGTAGGACTTGCCGTTGATGCCGAAAAAGTTTGGCTGCCAGCGGCGGAAAGGTGCCGCGCCTCGCACATATGGCGGGATGTAATCGCCCGAATCCACGGCCCGCTCGAACTCGGCGAAGTTGCGGAAAAACCCGTGGGTCGCCGGCGATAGGCGTCCCTGGGCCATCAGCCGGTTGACCTGCTTCATCCCCTTCAATAACGCGTTCAGCTCCCGGCGGGTGAAATCGACGTCCCACGACTCGAGTATCAGCGTGTAATCCCGCTCGTAGGGATAGTCTTGGCGGATGGGGTCGTCGTCCGAATCGATGATGAACGCGCCATGGAGGGCGCTGCTCATGTGGAGCGGCGTGCCCCAGTGGCAGTGATAAAACCGCGTGCCCGCGGGCTTCGCCTGAAAGCGATACACGAAGGTCTCGCCGGGATGAATGGGATCCTGAGTGATCATGGGCACGCCGTCCATGGTGTAGGGCACGTCGACGCCGTGCCAGTGAATGGTGTGCATCTCCTCCGTGCGGTTGGTGGCTTCCACCTTGATCCACTCGCCTTCCTTCACCCGGAATTCCGGGCCGGGGATCTTGCCGTTGAACGTGAAGGCCTTGAAGGTCATCCCGGGCAGCAGCTCGTGCTCCGCGATTTCGAAGTGGATGCGGAAGGTGCGGTAGTCCACGTCGTCGTCGGATGGCGCCCCGGTGGGCTCGGTGTAGGCACCCATCAAGTTGTGGCCGCGCATGAACATCATGCTGCCGTGACCGCCCAGGTACGGCTGCCCGGGTTCGACCGGGGCTTCCATCCCCTCCATCCCCTCCATGTCATGGCCTTCGTGTTCGGCCGGGGCCTGTTCCGGCGCTCGTTCGGTGGCCCGCACCGTGTGGGCACCCAGTCCGATGGCTGCCAACGCGGAGCCGGCAAAAGCCCCCACACTCTGCAAGAATTCTCTTCGATTCCAATTCATGGCGTTCCGTCGTGTTGCGTCGTGATCGTTGAGTGAGCGCGGGCGGAGATTCGGCCGGCCAAGCCCACAGACGGTACCGATCGGATGGCCGTGGCCGACACCGAGCGCTCAGCGAGCGGAGCGATTTCGGTGGGACGCCGGAAACCGGCGCCAAACCAGCGGAAGGCGGCGCAGCCGTCCGAGTTCGATACGATTCGGGGAGGAAACCCCGCAGTCAGGCTAGATTCGGATCAGGACCCGCCGGGCCACCGGCGATCTGAAGAGAAGCGGAGGGGATGCGTGTGTGGCGGCGACTTTAACCGCCGAAGGTTGGAGTGCAAAAAGATTGTCGATTGAGGGAATGGTGGCCTGAACCGCTTTGTCCACCGTGAAGGCAATCGATACCAGTCGCTCGGACTGAAGGGTGACGCTGAATTCACAGTCGGAGTCTGGATATCGATCCTGTTCGCCAGCCGGCGGCGGGTCGGGCGAATGGGAATGATTCATTCCGCCCGCGGACTCGTGAGCGTGCGCGAGGGGCGTTCCCGTATCGGCCGCGCCATCGGTGGGATGGTGTCCCACGTGCTCGACCTGACACCACAGCAGCGCCAGGACGGCCACAAGGGCCAAGGCCAGCGGAGTGCGGGAGTGGGTAATCGCCATTGAAACCACCGAGCCCATCGAGCCGTTGGAGAGACCTTCGAGACCCACTGGATACCCATAGGGGGTATCTGCCGAAAATCCAGCGTAGCCCGGCATGGGCGGTCTTGCAACGATTTTTCGCCGGCCCGGGATTCGGGTCATTCATGGGAATCCCGGCCGGCGCGCGGTTGCTCTTCCCCCGCTTCCCTGGGATGATCGGGCAAGGTTCGGGACGCACGTGGCAAACCTGTAGCGGGACGGTAGAGACCCGATGGATGGGAAACGAATCGCAGTGCTGCTCGGCGTGCTGCTCGGTGCAGCGGCCGCCCTGCCGGACTCCGGGGGAAGCCAAGTGTTGGAGGAGGGGGTGATCTCCCAGGAGGGCACCCAGTTCATCACCGAGGACCCCGAGGAACTCCAGCCCCCGCCACCGCCTCAGGAGGCGCCCCCACCGCCTCCTCCGGAGCCCGCCGCCGTGGAGCCTCCGACCGCCCAGGCCACGGCCGCACCGCCGCGCTATCCGGCAGTGGTGATTCTGCTGGATACATCCGACTCCATGTTGAACCGGGTGCCTGGGCGCCCAGGCACATTGCTGGATCAGGCCAAGGCGGCGCTGAAGCAGGTCATCGCCGGCATGTCCGAGCAGACCCGGGTGCAGATCTGGGTTTTCAACACGGTGCTCAACAAGCTCAAGATGCCCCGCGAGACGCGCAGCGGCTTCGTCCAGGTGGGCGCAAACGATTCCAGCATCCGCCAGCAACTGTCCGCGGCGATCGAGAAGGTGAAGACCGCCGGGGGCACCAACCTCTATCGGGCCGTCGAAAAATCGATGGCGATCTTCGGGGCGCGCCGCGATCAACGGGCCTACCGCTCCGGCCAGCGATTTCCGGTGTTGGTGGTGATCTCCGACGGCGAGGATTCCGGGTACACCCCGCAAACCCTGGAGACCGTGCAGGCGGCCAAGGAACGCTTTCCGCTGGTGACGGTCAACATCATCGGCTTCAACGTCTCGGAGGAAGCGCGCTGGTTTCAGCAGCTTTGCCGCATCGCCACCCGCCCCTCCGGATGTTCCACCGCCGGCGACCAGGAACAGCTCCAGGCCATCCTGGAAAGCTTCTACCGCCCCCCCTCATCCTAGGCACTATCGAAGCGCGGTTTCACGGCACCGCGGAGGGGCGCGGTTCGGCGGATTGCGCGAAGCCCGGGTCCTCCCTGTGCCCTGGCGGCCGGTTCCCCTGCGATTCAGCGCCGGAGGGAGGGTGGCACCGCACGGCTGCCCGAAGGGGCCATTGCACCGGAAGCGTGGTGACGGCCGGGGGCTGACCAGGGGCGGGGCGCCGCTGGGACCTATTCGGAGGGAGTGGCGCCGTTGAGGCTGGGCTTTTCCTGGAG
>JAPUJL010000223.1 GCA_027296185.1 SAR324 cluster bacterium
CCGGGGAGGCCCTGAGCAGCCTGGGCATCCTCCCCCTGTTCTCCGGACACGGCCGGGAGAAGGATTCCCCGGCCCGCCGGGCGCTGGGTGAGGAGATGCAGGAGGCCAACCGGGTGCTCGAATCGCGGCTGGGCCAGGCGACGCTGCAGGAGGTGGCGGCGCGGCTGGCCGCTCCCGCCGGAGAGGAATCAGCGGGTTAGCGCCCCGGTGAGGTTTTCCCCGCCCTCGGGCACGAGGGCGTGGTTGCGGAAGAAGCGGATCGGCCCCTTGTCGCTGCCGACGTACAAATCCGCATCCCCGTCCCCGTCCAGGTCGGCCACTGCCGGATGGCTGCCCGGCGGGAACTTGAGCCCCGCGAAGAACGTGTCGTTGCGCTTCCAGCCGCTGGAGTAATAGGGGCTGGTGCCCGTGCGCTGAAAGACGAAGATCGCGCCCTGGTCGGAGCCGACGAGGAGTTCCGGGCGGCGGTCGATGGTGATGTCGGCCAGGGAGGGCGTGGCGTTGATTCCCGCATCGACCCCCACGAATCGCCGCTCGACCAGCGCATAGTCCAGGGGGCCGGCGGCGCCGTTGCGCCGATAGAGGAAGATGGAGCCCTTCAGATTGCCCACCAGCAGCTCGGCGGTGCCGTCGCCGTCCAGATCGGCAAAGACGGGCACGGCGTTCTTCCCCACCTTCACCGCCTTCAGCCCCTCGGGCCGATGGCGGAACTCAGGCGCGGCGGGCGGCCCGAGATTTTCCCAATAGCTGACCCGGCCCGATTCGTTGCCCACGGCCAGGTCGAGGTCGCCGTCGCCGTCCAGGTCGTGAAAGACCGGCGCGGCGTTCCGCCCGTGGGCGTACTCGGCAAAGGCCTCGGTGACCAGCCGCCACTCGGGATTCTCCTTGGGTCCGCCGTTGGCGAAGTGGAAGAGCTTCCCCGCCGCCGTGCCCACCAGCAGATCGGGGCTCCCATCGCCATTGAGATCGGCGAAGGCGGGAAAGGAATTGCGGCCCGTCGGCAGGTCTGCGATGGCGGAATTCTCCGGCTGAAAGATCGGATCCTGAGGCAGATCCCGCCGCTGGCGGACGCTCACCCCCGACCGTTCCTCCAGGTCGTTGGAGATGGCCGCGGTGCCTTCGCCGCCTTCCCGCTCGAAGACGAAGCCTTGCGCTTCCGCGCCCTCGGGCAGGGCATTGCTCACCCGCGGCCGTTGCGCCCGGGCCAGCTGATCGAGGGGGAGCGACCCCTCGTAGCGCCAGAGGGCCAGAGTGCCCTCGCCGGTGCCCATGAGCAGGTCGGGTCGTCCGTCACCGGTCAGGTCGACGAAGTGGGGCGCGCTGTAGCCCTCGGCACGGATGCCCCGCCAGGCTGGACCTTCGGGCAGCCAGGCGTTCTGGGCTTCTATGGGGATGGCCTCGTTGCGCACGGCGCTGAAAAGCTGCCCGCTCCCCGCCCCAGTAACCAGATCGGGCGCGCCCTCGGGATTCCAGGGGAAGATGGCCGGGGAGGCATGACCGCCCACCTTGAGGCCGCCGAAGCGCACCGAGCGCAGGCTGTAGTTAGCGGCGCGGGCGTCGCCATCGTTCTGGTAGTAAATCACGTTGCCCAGGCTGTTGCCGACGAGCAGGTCCAGGTCGCCGTCGCCATCCACGTCGCTCAGGACCGGGACGCTCATGGAACCCACGTCGATCCGGGCGAAGAACAGGCTTGCGCTACGCCAGGCCGGCGCCAGGCGGGAGCCGGCGTTGCGGATCAGCTCCAGCCGCCCGTTACGGTCCCCGAGCAGCAGGTCCAGGTCGCCGTCGCCATCCACGTCGGCCAGGGCCGGCGCGCTGAAGGCCCGCTTGGGCGTAGGCAGCAGCGGCTCCACGTGAGAACGGAAGGCCACGCTTCCCTCGCCGCCGTTCGATCCGCCCGGAGAATCGTTGTCGTAGACGAGCAGCTGGCCGCCGTCGGTGCCCAGGATCAGGTCGGCATCGCCGTCGCCGTCCAGGTCGCCGCTGGTGAGGCGCAAACGCCGCTGGAAGCGGCCCAGGCGGCGCACCTGGAGCGTGTTGCGCTCCACGAGCCACAAATCGGGACGGTTGCCTTCCGGCCGGTTGCGGTAGAAGGGGATGGTCTCGCTGTCGCCCGCCAGGAACAGATCGGCCCAGTCATCGCCATCGAAATCGTGGAACAGGGGCGCGGCATAACCCCCCACGTCGAGTATCAGGAAGCGGTCGGCGGCCAGCTCCCAAGCTCCCTCGAAGCGGGTGCCGATGTTGCGGTAGTAGGCAATGCGCCCGTCGCTCTTGCCCACCATCAAATCCAGGTCCCCGTCCCGGTCCCAGTCCACCCAATCCGGCGCGGCGTTGTCCGCCTCCTCGAGACGGGCCAGGGGCTCCGGTGGGGCGGGGCAATCGCGACGCGGCTCGACCGGATCGAGGCAGAAGTTGGGCTCGAAGCGGGTGCCCCGGTTGCGCAGGACGAACACCTCCCCGCGCTCGTTGCCCAGGACCAGATCGGCGATACCGTCGCCATCGATGTCGCCGAACTTCGGCACCAGGTTGCCGCCGAAGGGATGACCCAAGACATCCGGGTTGACCAGAAAGAATTGGGGCAGGTACCGGTTGCCTTCGTTCCGGTAGAAGCGCAGCTTGCCGGCCGCCCCACCCACGAATAGGTCCAGATCGTCGTCGGCGTCGATATCGACGAATGCCGGCGCCGCATTTTCGCCCACGTCGATCGCCACGCTGCCCGCCGCGCCATCCGGCTGCTCCTGGGAGGAGGCCGAGGCCCGCAACGCCTCGTTGACCAAGCGCCAGGGGCTGTATCCGCCGCCGCCGCCATGCTCGAAGACCATGATCCGTCCGGAGGCCACACCCAACAGCAGATCGAGGTCGCCGTCCCCGTCGATATCGCCGAAGGCGGGCTTGGCGCGTTCGATGCGGTCGGCGAAGAGCAGGCTCTCCTTGCCGTCCAGCGTGCCGTAGTAGATGCGCTTCCAATTGTGCACCACGCGTTTGGAACCCTGGGCCGCAGCCGGGGTGACGCCCAGCAGGCTCCACCCGGATACGCTCACGGCAAAACCCAGGATGGCGCACGCGGCGGCCCGGGCGAACCCGCGGATGACACGGGCGCGGAGGCGCGGTAACAGAAGAAGAGGCCGGGGGGCCGGGGGGCGCTGGCGGCTGGGGCTCATGACTCATCCTTGAGGGAAGATCGGGGTGCGGCCGGCGCCGCGCGCCGCCGTTCGGGATGCCGCCCAGAGACGATCCGATGCGAGCCGAAGTATACTGGAAGTCGGCGCAAAATTCATCCCCCATCGACCGAACCAAGTCTGGATTCCAATCTTTATTATTGTGTACAGAAAAGTAGATTGAGCTGTTAATTCCACGATGAGAAATAATTGTCTTTAATTTTTCAAATTGCTCAGATTGTGGTAGGGTTTTTGTTATGTCCTCATAAATCTTTAAATTTTTACTCAGAAAAAGCAGTAAGCATAGGCTAGACAGAAGAATAATTGAAAAGATTATCTTTCTATTTTTCCAG
>JAPUJL010000224.1 GCA_027296185.1 SAR324 cluster bacterium
GATCTTCGATCGCGTGGGAGTGCGGATGCATCTGCTCAACCATACCACGCCCGAGGAACGGCTCGACCTGATCGTGGCCATGGGCGGTGACGGGACGGTGCTCCGCGCCCTGAACGAGTTTCCGGGCAACCCGGTGCTGGCGATCAATTACGGCACAGTGGGCTTCCTCACCGCGGGCGACCGCAAGGAACTGGAAAGCGTTCTGCAGCAAGTGCTTGCCGGCGATTACGTGCTCAGCGAGCGGCTGATCCTGCGCTGCGAGTATCAGGGGCGCACCGTGCACGCGGTCAACGAACTGCTGGTGCGCTCGTCGCTGCGGATGATCGAGGTGGATGTGTTCGTCAACGACGCCAAGATCCGCACCATCCGGGGCGATGGCGTGATCGTCGGCACCCCCACGGGCAGCACCGGCTACCTGCTCTCCACGGGCGCGCCGTTGGTGATGCCCGATGTGAACTGCTTCATACTGGACGGCATCAACGAGTACAACTTCAACTCGCGGGCGCTGATCCTCTCCCCCGAATCCCAGATTCGGCTGCACATCCTCCGGATCGACCCGGGCCAGGAGGTGCGGCTGGTGGTGGATGGACGATCGGACAGCTTCCTGGAGCCCGACACCGAACTGGTTCTGACCCAGTCGGAGCGCCGCGCCCAGCTCATCTTCCTCGAGCGCAACTACTTTTTCCACAACCTGGTGTCGCGGTTGCTGTGGCGCTGAGGCCCCGTCACGCGTAACGGTTCAGGGGCCGCCGCGGGCCAGGCGGGGCAGTAGATCGTCTTCGCCCTCCGGGCGGTGGCGGAACAGCCGCTCCACGTCCTGCAGGAGGGAGAAGAGGCTCGGCACGAACACGAGCGACACGAAGGTCGATAGGGCCAGTCCCCCCAGCACCGCGCTGCCCAGTCCCCGGTACAACTCCGATCCCGCACCGGGGAAGAGCACCAGCGGCAGTAGCCCGAAGATGCTGGTGAAGGTGGTCATGAAGATGGGCCGGATGCGCGTCCTCACCGCGTCCAGCACCGCCTGGTCGAGGGGCACGTTGTCCTCGCGAATGGAGTTCAGGGCGCGGGAGACGATGAGGATCGGGTTATTGACCACGATCCCGATCAACAACAAAAACCCGAGCAGGGTCAGCATGTCGAGGGGCTGGTCGGCGACGAAGGTGTTCACCAGCCACAATCCGATCAACCCGCCGGCCGCGGCCACCGGCAGCGCGCCCATGATCACGAACGGGGCCAGCACGTCCTCGAAGAGGATCACCAGCAGCAGAAATGTGATCCCCAGGGCCAGGATGAATCCGGTCTGCAGGGATTTCCGCGTCTTGGTGAAGGCGTCGGCCTGACCGCTCAGCGCGATGCGGAAGCCCGGGATGCCGGCGTTCGCCTCGAGGGCAGGGCCCACCAGATCTCTTTGCACCACCTCCAGCGCGGTTTCCATCGGCACGTTGTCCGGCGGCATCACCCGCACGATGAACGCCCGGTCCTCCCCGATGTGGTTGATCTGGTCCAGCCCCACCGTATGGCGGATATCGGCCACGGAGCCGAGCGTGACGTAGGAATTGTTGGGCGCCAGCAGCGACTGGGAGGCGAAGTCCGCGACGGTCTGCAGGTGCGTCGATCCGGACATCAGCGTGAGATCCACCGTGTCGCCGTTGGGCATCACGAACTCGTCGATCTTGCGTCCGTCCGTGAAGATATCGACGATCAGGCCGATATCCGCGGTGGTTAACCCGGCCCGCGCGGCGCGGTTGGCGGACGCGATCAGTTGAATTTCCGGGTTGCCCATCTCGAAGGAGGGGATGGGGCGCACCTGGGCGCCTTCGAACAGGCCCCGGGCTTTCATGAACATCCCCGCCGTGATCGCCGCCACCTGGTTGATGTCGTCGGCGTAGATCTCCAAGTCGATGGAGCGCCCGGCCCCCAGAGCGCTGGAGAACAACGAGGTCTGGGTGGTAAACGAGCGCATCCCCGGCACCGTTGCCAGTACCTTGTTGAGAGGGGCGATCATCTCGCCGGCCCGCTCCGGATCCACCGTGGCGCCGCCGAGCAAAAGAATCGTGCCGAATCCGACGAAGAAGGCGCGGTCGAGTTGGGGCGCCCCGTCCACTTCGCCTTCGAAGTGGGGCTTGAGGGCGTCCATCATGAACTGCCCCATGCGCTCCTTCTCATCCGGGCTGTAACCCGGCGGCGGGAACAGGAAGCTCAGCACCAGGTTCCGGTTGCCCTTGGGCAGGTACTCCTGCTTCGGCGTCAGCGTCCAGGCGATCAGCAGCGCCAGAGCAGTCGACCCGGCCACGACGGCCAGCTTGCGCCACACCCTCCGCTGCACCCAGGCCAGGCACAACATCAGCCACTCCACGAAGCGGCCGAAGAATTTCTTCAAGGAATTGGTGAAGGCATTGACGTGTAGTGCCTCGTCCCCGTTGGTGCCCGCCTTCATGAACAAGAAGCGGTAGAAGACCGGGATCACCGTCGTCGAGACGATCAGGCTCAGCAGGATCGCCACGCAGATCGCGATGGCGATATCCTCGAAGAGTTGGCCCGCCTCGTCCTCGACGAATACCACCGGCAGGAAGACCGCCACGGTCGTCAGCGCCGAGGCCAGTATGGCGCCGTACACCTCCTGCGTGGCGCGCTTGGCCGATTCCAGTAGACCCACCCCGCGCAGGCGCCAGCGGTCGATGTTCTCCAGCACCACGATCGCGCTGTCCACCACCATTCCCACGGCGAATGCCAGGCCGGCGAGGCTGATCACGTTGATGTTACGGCCGAGGATCTGCATCGCCACGAACGTGCCGATGATGCTGATGGGAATCGACAGCGCCACCACCAGCGAGGAGCGGAGGTTGCCCAGGAAGAAGAACAGCACCGCCAACGCCAGGAATCCGCCGAGCCAGAGATTCTGCAGCACCAAAGAGATGGCGCTGTTGATGTAGAATTCGGGGAAGGTCAGCTTGCGCATGACCAGCCGCTCCCGGTCCAGCACCGTGCGGTTGAGCCGGTCCACGGTCGCGGTGACCTTCTGAGCGATTTCCAGGACGTTCGCCCCGGATTCCTTGTACACGGGCAGGACAATCGAGCGGCCGGTATTGTGGAGCACCTTCACGCGGCCTGGCTTGAAGCCGCCGCCCACCTCGGCGATGTCCTTGAGGTACACCGGACCCCGTGAAGTGTAGCGGACGATCATGTCCCCCAATTCCTCGGGCGTGCGGAAGCGGCTCAAGGTGCGGACGGTATACTCACGCTTGCCCTCCGAGAACCGCCCGCCGGAGATATCCACGTTTTCGCTGCGGATCCGGGTGATCAGCTCGCGGATCGAAATACCGGACAGAGAGAGCTTTTCCGCGTCGAAGCGCACCTGCACTTCGGGTTCCTGGCCTCCATACACCCGTGCCTCGGCCACGCCGGGAATTTGCTCGAGTGCCGGCCGGACGACGTCTTCCACGAACCGCTTGTATTCCCGGATGTCGCGGGTGTTGTCGGGGCGGGTCTGGATCATCAGCCAGATGATGGCCCGGGAGTTGGCGCCGGTGGTGATGATGCTGGGCCGCAGGGCGTTTTCCGGGTAGTCGTCGACCTGGTTGAGCTTGTTGGAAACGCGCAACAGGGCGTCGTCGATGTCGGTGCCGATCTTGAATTCGAGGGTGATGTTGGACTGATTGGCGCTCGCCTCGCTGGTCATGCGCACCAGTCCGGGCAGGTTGTTCAGGTACTGCTCCTGCTCGCGCACGATCTCCCGTTCCACCTCGTAGGGCCCGGCGCCGGGCCAGACGGTACGCACCCGGAGGGTGGGGAGTTCCACGTCCGGCGTAAGCTGGATGGGAATGCTCACCAGCGCCCAGATGCCCGCCATGATGATGAACAGCACCGTCACGGCGACGAGCACCGGCTTCCTGAGACAAAATTCGATTACACCCATTGCACCACCTGTCTCGCCAACTGCCTTTCGGTCACGGCTACTGGGTTTCCGTCACATTGACCCGCATGCCGGGAAATAAGCGTTCGTTGCCGCGCACCACGACCGGCTCCTTGGGTTCCAGATCGGCGGTTACGATCACCGCATCCGCGATGGCGCCGTCGATGGTCACGGGAACGATCTGCGCCACGTTGTCCCGCACCACCACCACCTGGGTGGAATTGCCCCGCCGCACGATCGCGTCCCGCGGCACCACCTTTACCTGCTTGCGCTTGCCGAGGGGCACGGTGGCATGGGCCAGCAGCCCGCTCAAGGGCAGCCGCTTGGGATTGCTCACGTCGATGCGCACGGTGAAGTTGCCGCTGTCTGCTTCCACGTGCTGCACCACCGCCCGGATCCTGCCTTTGAGGGTGCGTTCGATCTCCGGAACGAACACCTCCACCGCCGCGCCCTCCGGGACGGTGTGGACGAACTTGCCGGGCACCCCGATCTGGAGCTCGATCCGGGCGAAGTTGGCGATGCGGTAGATTTCCCCGTTGGGCGTGATCCACTGGCCCAGATCCAGGTCGGACGAGACGATCTGGCCCGAGATCGGCGAACGCACCACCAACATCTTAAGCCGCCCGCGCAGCCGGTCCCGCATGGCCCGGGTGGTGGTGAGCCGCGCCTCGAACACCCTGACGCCCGCCTCCTCGTTTTCAAACTGCTCGGCGGCCACCAGCTCGCTGTCGTACAGGGTGCGCATGCGGTCCAGCCGCAGCTCTGCCTGGGCCAGCAGCGCTTCCGATTCCTTGAGCTGGGCCTCCAGCACGTCCAGGTCCAGCAGCATCGACGGGTTGGTCAGCACGCACAACACCTCGCCCCGTTTCACCCGCGCCCCGGCCCGCTTGAAAATCGTCTTGACGAATCCCGGCTCGATGGCCGAAAGCTGCGCGATTTCCACCGGCTCGAGGAAGCCGCTGTAGGTGGAGCGCGGTGCCTCCATCACCAGACGCACGGGAGCAACGACGACGGGCGCGGGCGGGGGCCCGGCGGGCTTCTGCTTGTCCTGGGCCTCGGCGGGGCTCAGCATGGCGCAGAAGACCGCAGCCGCGATCGGGACGCGGTAGATGTGGCCTGGCATGAACGGCATGACGACTCGATACGGCAGGTGGCCCGCGGCTTCCTGCGGCGGACCCCGGTGGGAACGGGCGGCCGGTTGGCCGGAACAGGCGGTCCATGCCCGGGACGGCGCCCCCAGAACGAATACCTAAACAGTAGAGTATCTCCCTGGACCGCGAGCGAAGTCAAACGACACTGGGGTCTCCCGCCCCGCCCTCCCGGCTGCCGGCGCTT
>JAPUJL010000225.1 GCA_027296185.1 SAR324 cluster bacterium
GCGGTGGGCATCTACCACAAGTCCACCTGCGATCCCGCCGATGGCCAAGGGTGGGGCGATCTGTCGGAGCTCGCCAATCCGCAATTGTACGTGCAATTCGTCATCAACTTGTTCCGGGGGACTGGCCCGCACCAATCGCACCATCGAGGCGCCCCAGGACGTTGAGCGGATCCTGTGGGGCATGTACCGCTCCGTTTTCCGCACGTCCTCCATGACCGAGCAGCTTCGGTTCGACAAGGAGCTGGCATCCGAGGCCCGGGCTTCCTCCTAGCGCAATGGGCCGGGCTCCGGAGAATCGCGCCGCCGGCCTCCGCCGCGAGGGCCGGCCCGATCCCCATGCCGAGATGGCGCCGTGTTGAGTTCCTGGAAATTTTGGGCGGTGCTCGGTGGAATCGCCGTGGTGGTGGGGCTGTTCGCCTACGGCTTCACGGTGGATCCGAATTTCGTTCAGTCGCCGCTGGTGGGCGGACCGGCACCGCCGTTCCGGGTGGCCGGGCTGGATGGGCGGCCGCCGTTGAGCCTGAACGATCTACGGGGCACACCGGTGGTGCTCAATTTCTGGGCCTCCTGGTGCGTCGCCTGCCGCGACGAGGCGGCGATACTGCAAGAGGCTCACCTGCGCTACGAGAAGGAGGCGGACGTGCTGCGGGTGGTGGGCATCGCCATTCAGGACACGCCCGAGAAGGCCGTCGCCTTCGCCAAGCGCTTCGGCAAGACCTATTACCTGGGCCTGGATACCCCCAGCGGCGAAGCCTCGCTGGCCTACGGCCTGTATGGGGTGCCGGAAACCTTCCTGCTGGATGCGGACGGCACGGTGCTGGACAAGCGCATCGGCCCCGTGACCCGCGCGGGCCTTGCGGAATGGGTGGCGCGCATCTCCGGCCCCGACAGCGAATAGGGGGCGGCGATGAGGCTGGCGATGCTGGGAACCATGGCCGTTCTGGCCGCCGCGTGCGCCTGGGCGCTGAGCGGGGAGGAGCTGGAACGGCGGGTGCTGGAGATTTCATCCGAGCTGCGCTGCCCGACCTGTCAGGCGATTTCCGTCAAGGATTCCGAGGCCGCCTTCTCGCGCCAGATTCGCGGGAAGGTGCGGGCGATGCTGGCCGAGGGAAAGACGGAGGAGCAGATCAAGGACTTCTTCGTGTCGCGCTACGGCGAGTGGATCCTCCGCGCTCCCAAGAAGCGCGGGGTCGGCTTGATCCTGTGGTTCCTTCCCGGTGGGGCAATCCTCTTCGTGGGCGGCTGGGTGGGGCTGAAGCTCTACCGCAACGCCCGGAGCCGCGAGGCGCTCCAAGCCGGCGCGGCGGAGGACACTATCTCCGAAGCGGACCGCTCGCGAATCGAGCGGGACCTCCGGCGCTTCGAGGAAGGCTAGGGCGGCGCCATGTGGCTCTATTTGATCTCCGGGGCCGTGCTGCTCGTGGCGGCGGGGCTGCTGGCCTATCCGCTGGTGTTCCAGCAGGTCGAGCGCTACGGGACGGATGGCCGCCACAGCACGCCCTTCAGCGAGCGCGACGCCCTGCTCCAGGCGATGAGCGAGCTGGAGCTGGAATTCCAGGGCGGTAAAGTGGCCGAGGCGGACTACCGCACCCACAAGGCCCGCTACGAGCGGGAGTATGTGGCTCTGGGGAAGGCGAAGCCGGGCGGGGAATAATCCAGGCGCGGCCGCCGCATTCCGCCGGCCCGGGCGTGGCGCACGTTTTCAGCCCGTGGCAGGATTTTGGGCCGATCGCACCCTGGCCGCCGCGTTCCGTCCCCATCTCCGCGCTCCCGAATCTCGCCACGCCGCACCCGATTGGCCCCATGGGCGTCTACCCGATATTCAGACCGCTGCTGTTCGCGCTCGATCCCGAGACGGCCCACCGCGGAGTTTCCGCCTCCCTGCGCACGGCGGCCGGATTCCCGGGTTTCACCGCCGCCGAGCGGGCGCTGTTCGGCTACGAGCATCCGGCGTTGCGGCTGGAAATCTGGGGCCAAGCGTTCACAAATCCCATCGGGTTAGCCGCGGGCTTCGACAAAGACGGCACGATGATCGAGCCGCTGTTGGGCCTCGGCTTCGGAACGGTGGAGGTGGGGACGGTCACGCCGCTTCCGCAGCCGGGGAATCCCCGCCCGCGCCTGTTCCGCCTGCCCCAGGACGAAGCGCTGATCAACCGCATGGGGTTCAACAACGCCGGAGCCGAGGCCCTGGCCCGGCGGCTGGAGAGGCTGCGCGGGCGCGCCGGGCCCATCGGGGTCAACCTGGGCAAGAACCGGGAGACGCCCCTGGAGCGCGCCGCGGAGGACTACGTCCGCGGCATGCGGGCGGTGTACCTCCATGCCGATTATCTGGCGGTCAACGTGAGCTCGCCCAACACGCCGGGGTTGCGAGACTTGCAGGATGCCGCTAGCTTGCAGAGCCTCATGGCGGCTCTGCACGAGGCGCGGACCGCCGAGGAGCGGGCTACGGGCCGCCGGGTGCCCCTGTTGGTGAAGGTGTCGCCCGACCTGGACGAGGCCGGACTGACCGCCTTCACGGAGAGCGTCCTCGAGACGGAAGCCGACGGGCTGATCGTGGCCAACACCACCCTCCGCCGGGAAGGGCTGCGCTCGCCCCAGCGGGAAGAGGAAGGCGGTCTCAGCGGCCGGCCGCTGTTCGCCGTAACCCTCGACCGGGTGGGGCGG
>JAPUJL010000226.1 GCA_027296185.1 SAR324 cluster bacterium
CCCAGTTTGCCTCCACCCCCGCCCCGCTCACGCGGGCGTGAATGCCGCGGAACGCCGAGGCCTGCTGTTCCGCCTGGGACGGTGTATCCGGCGCATCCGGCGTCTGCGCCACTGGGGGCAGGTCGTCGAACAGGATCGCGAAGCCCGCATACCCGAGCCCCGCCAGGGCGATCAGCTTTTGCGCGGCGCCCTCGACATCCTCCGGCCTTCCAAGGTCGAAGGGGGCTTCCAGATGCAACCCCGCCCAGGGAGCGATCCCCCGCTCCCCGCAAAACCGGGCCAGGGCGCCCAGCCGTTCGCGATCGGCATCGCCGAGAGGCAGCCGCGCCTCGCCGCCCAGGGCCGAGTCGTGCTTGGGGCAATAGACGTAGGTGTCGATGCCGAAGGGCCGCAGCCGTTCGATGAAGCGGAAGCGCTGGGCTTCGCTCCAGACGGCCCCGTAAAACCCCTCCACGACGCCGTGGAACTCGAAACCGCTCCGCCCGGTCATGGGAGGCCCCTTCCGCTTAGCGCACGATTGGCTTGGGATTCACCTCGCGCCACGTTCATAGTGCCCCTCACTGTGCGGATTGCGTTGACAATGCGGATGCGATTCTCTACCGTACGCCGTCGCTCACCGATTCGGAACGTGGGGAGCGCGGCCGGGGCCGATCCCGTCCCGTTCCGCGCACCGTTCCGCAATTTCCCGCTTCGCCGGTACCCACCGCCCACTCCCGAACCGTCCGGATTCCGCCATGGCGTGCGTGGTCGTCGTAGGCTCCCAGTGGGGAGACGAGGGAAAGGGGAAGGTTGTCGACCTGCTCGCCGAGCGCGCCGATATCGTCGCCCGCTTCCAGGGCGGCAACAACGCCGGCCATACGGTCGTCTTCAGCGGCCAGACCTACATTCTCCATCTGATCCCCTCGGGCATCTTCCACCAAGGCAAGCTGGCCGTCCTGGGCAACGGCGTCGTGGTCGACCCGGAAGCGCTGATCGAGGAGATCGACGGGCTGGCGAAGCTCGGCGTGGAGGTGGGGGACAACTTCAAGGTCAGCGACGAGGCCAACCTGATCATGCCCTATCACAAGGCCATGGATAGGCTCAGGGAGTCCCTCAAGGGCGAGGGCAAGATCGGCACCACCGGACGCGGCATCGGCCCCGCCTACGAGGACAAGATGGCCCGGAGCGGGGTGCGCGTCAGCGACCTTCGGCGCAAGGACGAGCGGGCCTTCTGCGACCGGTTGAAGAGCATCGTCGAGGAGAAGAACGTCCTCATGCGCAGCCACTTCAAGAGCGACGCCGTCTTCGACGTGAGCGAAATCTTCGACCGTTACGCGGCGCTCTACGAGCGTATCGCGCCGCACCTGTGCGATACCTCGCTGCTGCTCAACCAGGCCATCGACGCGGGCCAGTCGGTGCTCTTCGAAGGGGCCCAGGGGACCCTGCTGGACGTGGATCACGGCACCTACCCGTTCGTCACTTCCTCCAGCACCGTGGCGGGCGGCGCCTGCACGGGCTGCGGCGTGGGTCCGACCAAAATTACCGGGGTGCTGGGAATCGTGAAGGCCTACACCACCCGCGTGGGCGAGGGGCCCCTGCCCACCGAGCTGCGGGACGATCCCGTCGGCGCCATCCTGCAGGAGCGGGGCCAGGAAATTGGGGCCACCACCGGGCGGGTGCGGCGCTGCGGGTGGTTCGACGCGGTGGTGGTGCGGGAGTCGGCACGGCTCAACGGCATGAGCGGCCTGGCCATCACCAAGCTGGACGTGCTCGATTCCCTGGAGACCGTCAAGATCGCCGTAGCCTACCGCGATCCGGAGGGCAACGAGGTGGCCTCGCTGCCCCATCACGTAGGCACCCTGGCCGAGCTCACGCCAATCTACGAGGAACTGCCCGGCTGGCAAAGCTCCACCCGCGGCCTGCGGGACTACGGCCGGCTCCCCGCTGCCGCGCAGGCGTACCTGGAGCGCATCGCCGAGCTGACCGGCGTGCCCTTGGTGCTCGTTTCCACCGGCCCCAGCCGCGAAGAGACCATCGTGCTCGAGGAGCTATTCTAAAGTGGAATCGAGCAACAGCCGTCCCTCGTCGGACCACCGATCGGCCCCCGCACTTCAACCTGAGCCCGCGGCTCATTTTTCCTTGACGGGCTCGCGGTCCACGGCGCCGTCCTCGCCCGATCCACGTCATTCTGAGCGCAGCGAAGAATCTCGCCGTTGACCTACCCTTAGCCCGCGGCCCACTTTTCCTTGACGGCCTCGCGGTCCACGGCGCCGTCCTCGCCCTTGGGAAGGCTGTCGGTGAACTCGACCCATTTGGGCTTTTTGAAGCGGGCGATGCGCCCGGCCACGTAATTGATGACCTTCTCCGGCGCCCAGCCGCTGGGGGATTCCACCTCCACCACCGCCTTGATCGCCTCGCCCCACTGCTGATCCGGAATGCCGAACACGCACACGGCGCCAACACCGTCGATTTCCGCGATCACCGACTCCACCTCCGCCGGGTAGACGTTCTCGCCGCCGGGCTTGATCAACTCCTTCTCCGCCTTGCGCTTGACGTAGTAAAGGTAACCGTCCTCGTCGAACCGGCCCACGTCCCCCGTGTGGTGCCCTCCGCCACGGAGGGTCATTTCCGTAACGTCCGGCTGAGCGTAATAACCCTGGAACACGACCGGGCCACGCACCAGGATTTCCCCCGGCGTGCCGACCGGCACCTCCCGATCGTAGTCGTCGACCAGCTTGATCTCGCAGAGGGGCGCGACCTTGCCCGCACTGCCCGGGTGATCCACCACCCGCTGCAGGGTGACGAAACCCGTGGTCTCGGATTGGCCGAAGCCGGTCCAAAAGTGGGCCGCGGTCTCCTTGTGCAGCCGCTCGATGGTCTCCGGGGTGTCTAACCCGGTTACGATTTTCAGGCTGGGCAGCTTGCTCTTCTGTTTCTGGGCTTCGTCGAGGATGCTCAGCAGCACGGGGGGAAAGTCCGACAGCACCGTCACCTTTTCCCGGTCGATCAACTGCACCGCCTCCACCGGATCGAAGCGCGGCAGCACCACGTTTTTTCCTCCCGCGTGCAGAATCGCCAGGATGTAGCCCAGCGCCGCGATGTGATACATGGGCAGCGCCGCCAAGTAGGCATCCTCCTCGGTCACGTGCATGCAGGCCATGGTCTGCACGTTGGAGGCGATGACGTTGTGGTGCGTGAGCACCGCGCCCCGGGGAATCACGTCCACCGCCGCCGTGGAAATGACGGCGAAGGCGTCTTCGGCTTCCGCGGCGTGCTCGGTTTCGGTGCCCGCCTGGTAGAGCCCCTCGAACGGCTGGTAGCCGCCCGCCGCATTGCTCCCGAACGTGTACCAGTGGGCGATGTCCGGCCTCTTCCCGGGCCAATCGGCCACCTGCTCCCGAGTCGACTCGTCGATCACCAGCATTTTGGGCTGGGCCCGCTCGACCACCCGCCCGATTTCCTCCTCGGTCAACCGCCAGTTGATGGGGTAGGCCACGATCCCCAACTTGGCGCAAGCGCCGTAGAGCTCCATGTAGGCGTTGTCGTTCTGGGCCAGGATGCAAATCCGGTCGGAGCGCCGAACGCCCAGCCCCGCCAACCCCGCGGCCAACTCGTCGATCCGCCGCAGCAGCTCGCGGTAGGTCAGCCGCGCATCGCCCAGCACGAGGGCGACCCGGCCGCCGAAGCTGAAGGCGTTGCGCCGGAAAATATCGTAGACGGTCAAGCGTTGTGCGGACATGTTCACCTTGATGATGTGCCGCCTTGCGCTCGGCGGCGATCGGCCCGGTCCCACCCATAACCGGCGCGGCCAGACGTCGAAACGGAATTGCCGGAAACCGCCGAACCCAGCGGGCTCATTCGCCCGATTTCTTGCGGAAGGCTTCCTTTTCCCGCAGGCGGACCACTTGTTCGCGGGAAAGGTAGCGATAGATCCGATTCTTGGCGTCCTGGGACATGCCCCGGAAGCGGCCCCGGTGGATCCACGTGCCGTCCTCGGCCCGATCCCGGTCGAGTACCTCCAGCATCATGTGTACCGGGTCGTCGTGGATCGTGAACCGAAGTTGCGCGAATCCCTCCGGTTCCAGCGCCATCGGGGCGGTAAACGCCGCGCCCCCGTAGCTCAGGTCGATGAGGCGCCCCTCCTCTTTCACCAGATCCACGTGCGGTCCACCCGCGCGGACTTTGCCCAGTTTTTCCCGCTCGATATACACGTAGGTCAGGGGAAAGTCGACGGTCAGCCGAAAATCGGTGCGTTGGGAAGCCTCCGCGGAGCGGAACGCGTGGGCCGCGCGGATCAGGGTGATACCGCTGGCTGGCGCGAACTCCAGCCTCACGTCGAAGACGGTCTCGCCGTCGTGCTCGCGCCAGAAGATCAACTGGGTGCGCGGGCTTTCCCGCAGCATGGAGCGGATGTCCTCCTCCTCCGGGACGTCGATGAGCAGGAAGGCCTCGTTTACGTCCTGGAGCGCGCAATAGAGATCGAGGGTCTCGTCCCCCACCTTGGCAATCACCCGCACCGGCAGGTCCGCCAGCAATTGCCGGGTCGACACCAACGTGAGATTAGGGTTCATCACGTTCAGGTGAAAGACCCGCCGCATGCTGGCCACGGCCTGAAAATCGGCCTCCGGGTCTGAATCGTAGAACTGCTGCACCGCCTGCTCGAAGGCCTCGGCATCGCGGAACAGATCGAACGGATCCCGATGGGGCGACAGCTTCAACAGCCGCTCCATGATCTCCCGGACATGCGCGGGCAGGCGGCCCTCGTCGGCGGCGTGCTCGAAGGCCTCCCGGCGCTCCTTGAGGTTGTACCGCCGCTGCAACCGGCGCTGCACGATCACCGTCGCGATCACCACAAGCGCCAGCAGGAAGAACAGCGCCACGATGTTCGTGACGGTGTGGCCCGTGAGCTCGGGAAATTTGAAGAAGCTCAGATCGGAGAGGGGAGAATCTTCCATGGGAAACGCCGCCGTCTCGCTCCGTTTTCCGGACCCCGCGCGCCATCGCTCGGGAAAAAGCCCCCATGCGCCCTCGCGCCGGAAACGGGCACCGCGCGCCCCGCGCAGGAAAAGGGCACCGCGCCCGGCAAAGACCCGCGCCGCGGCCCCCTTCTTTCATCGCCGCCGATGTGGCACCGCGGGCGCAACGGTTCTCCCCGGCTATCGGGCGGGGCGTTCCCTATCGCCGGGAGCCGCCACCGATCCCGGGCCTCAATCCTCGAAGGAGCTGGGGAGCAGGTTGAACGGCAGCAACTTGATCAGCACGGGCAGGGCCAGCCCGCCGCCAGGCAGCGCGAAGATCGCCACGGCGGGGATGGTCTTCAGGATGTCGGTCAACTGGTCGCGGACCTTGCGCTTTTCCTCGGGCGTCAGCGTTTCGTTGCGGGATTTCATCAGCAGCTCGTAGAGCTCTTTGGTCTCCCGCACCTCGTTGACGATCCGCTCCAGGTTGCGCCGCAACCCGATCGAAACCCGATCGCGGAGGTCGTCGGCCAGATTGAACAGGTGCGGCATCTTTTTGTCCCAGCGCAGGGTCTCCCCATGGCTCAGCAGGAAGCTCTCGAACGCCGCGCGGCTCTGATCCAGCTCGTCGCGCCACAACTCGAGCCGTACCACCGCGCGGGCGAGGAGCGCGTACTCCGTATCGGAAACCGTACGGTCCAGAAGCGTGGTCATCACCGCCAGGCCGAGAAAATACCGGCGGATCAGCCAAGGCATCCTGGGAAACGCCACCTCCTCCAGCGCGATGCCACCATCGGCCAGGGCCTGGAGCTCACCGATCTTGCCGGCGGGGAGCTGCGATGCCCGCAGGAGCCGCTGCACCAAGTTCCGGTCCCGGGAGTCCATTTTCCGGTCCGCATAAGCGGTGGCGATGATCAGCTTGAGCAGCGCCTCCCGTTGCGCCATCTGCTCTGCGTAGAGCTCGTTCAGCGCATCGGGCCCCTCCGCCCCCTCCATGAGCCGCTTCCGCTGCCACAGCAGGCAGTGATACAGGTCCAGGAAGAGGAACACGTTCGCCAAGGGCGCCCGCAGGGCGAACAGGTTGCCCGCCACCACGCCGCGGTGGCGAAAAGCCGTTTCGAATCGCTGCTGATCGGTTGGGCGGCGGAATTTGAGCGCCGAGAGTTTGCGGATTACCCGTCGCTTCAAATCGGGCTGCACGGGAAGATTCAGATAGTATTCCTGGACGATGTCCGCAGCGGCGTCGAGGGGGTCGGTTTCTTCCTCGATGCCCTCGATCAGGTAGTGGCGCTCCGCGACGAGGCAGGCCATGATTGCGTCCAGTTGCGTCATCAAGGCCCGGTCGTGCCGGTCGTAATAGCGCTCGCTCGGGTAATCGGCTTCGGGATAGGGATAGCGGAGCGGCGCCCCGTAGAGAATGCCGGTGGGCTCGAGGAAATAGTAGATCGCCTGGTCGCTCTCGTTGTGAACGGCGACCTCTTCCAAAATCTTGATCCCCAGGGAAGGCAGACGCACCGGCAGCGGCTTATCGTGGCGAAATCGGATATACCGGCCGAACCAGCCTTTCCGCTTGAGATTCATGGCATCCATTTCCCACCCGGGGCCGTGTGCCAAGGAATCGGGGCCGTGCCGGCTCCCGCCGCATCTCCCAACGATTTTGCATTCTAGTCCATAATCGGCGGATGGCAATGGGGGCCCCTCCCGCCGGCTCTTCGGCCGCCCGGCCCCTCCTCCCCCAGACGACCCGCACCATGCCCCGATCCGAGCCCGACCCCTACCGCCTGCAATTGGAGCGGCTCGAGGCGTGGGCCCGCTACGAGCCCCGCCCCCACAGCCGAAGCGCGGAGAAGCTGGCGCCGCTGCGCGCATTGCTGGAGCGGCTGGGGCAACCGCAGCGCGGCGGCCGGGTGGTGCACATCGCCGGCACCAACGGCAAGGGCACGGTGGCGGAAATGCTCAACCGGCTGCTGCTGGCGCGGGGGCTCTCGACCGGGCTGTACACGTCACCCCATCTGGTGGACATTCGCGAGCGCATCCGCATCGGCGGCGCCCTGATCTCCCGGGATGCCTTCACCCGCGGCACGGCGGCGGTGCTGGACGAGGCGATGCGCATGCCGGAGCGGGAGGGGTTGTCCTATTTCGACCTGCTCACGGCGATCGGGTTCGTGGCCTTCCGCGGGGCGGGCACCGAGTGGCGGGTTTTGGAAACGGGTCTGGGCGGAACCGCCGATGCCACCAACGTTTCGGATAAGGATCTGTGCGTGCTCACGCCGATCGGCCACGACCACGCCGAAGTCCTGGGCGAGGAACTGAAGGCGATCGCGCGGCAGAAGATGGGCATCGTCTCCCCGGGCACTCCCGCCGTGCTCGGCAAACAACCGGAGGAGTTGGCGGATTGGATGGCCGGCGAGCTGGAACGGCAGGCATCCCGGGCAATCCAGGGCGCGGGCATCGCAATCGTCATCGCCGGCGACGACCCGGAAGCGGTGCGCTTGCGATGGCCCGGCGGGCCGGAAGTGGTGGTGCCGCTGCCGCGCTTTCTACAGACCGGGCCGCGGCTCGATGGGGCGGCCACTGCCCTGACCGCGCTGGACACCCTGTTCGGAACGCCCACTGGCCCAGCGGAGGCCGCCGCCCGTGCCCGCACCGCTTTGGAGACGCCGCTCCCCGGGCGGCTGCAAGTTCTGGAAAACGTGGCGCTCGCCTCTCCGCCAGAAACGGCGTTCGAGCGGCTGGTGCTGGACGGAGCGCACAATCCGGAGGCCCTGGAAGCACTCGCCCGGCATCTCGCCCGCTGGAAAATCTCCGGTTACACGCTGCTGTTTGCCATGCTGCGGGACAAAATGGTAGACCGAGCCGCCGAGCCGCTGCGCAGCATCCTGGCAGGCGCGGAACGGATCGTGGGCGTGGCCCTACCGTTCTCGCGCGCTCCCCGCCCGGCCGAATTGCAGGCCTACCTCGAGGCGCTCAGGCCACCCGGGGGCGCCGGCCCGGTGCCGGTGGCGCCGCCCGCCGAGGCCCTCGCGATGGCCGCGGGGGAACCGGAGCGGCCCGTGGTCGCGGCCGGCTCGCTGTGGATGATCGGCGAGTTGATGCGGCTGTTGGTGCTGCCACCCGTGGCGCCGGAACCCGGCGGGGCCGCGCCTGCTCCGCAGTAGCGCGCCCCGCTATTCCCCAACCGCACTCCTATCCAAACGGAGCCCGATGACCCGTCCCTTCCGCATCGACGTGCCCGAATCCGACCTGGACGACCTGCGCGGCCGTCTGGCCCGCACCCGCTGGCCGACCGCCTCGCCGCTGGAGCCCTGGGCCCAGGGCACCGATCTGGACTACCTTCGCGAGTTGGTGGATTACTGGCGGGAGGAATTCGACTGGCGGCGGCAGGAAGCGTTGCTGAACGAATTCTCCCACTTCACCGCGGATGTGGACGGGCAAGCGCTGCACTTCATTCACCAGCGCTCCCCTCATTCCGAGGCGGTACCGCTGTTGATCGTCCACGGCTGGCCCGGCTCGGTGTTCGAGTTCTACAAGATCGTCCGCCCCCTGACCCACCCCGAGGAACACGGCGGTGACGTCCGCGACTCCTTTCACGTCGTGGCGCCCTCGCTGCCCGGCTACGGCTGGTCGGCGGCCCCCACCGCGCCGGGTGCCTCGCCGCGGGCCTTCGGGCGGATCTTCTCGGCATTGATGGAATCGGAGTTGGGGTATTCCCGCTACGCCCTCCAAGGCGGGGATTGGGGAAGCATCATCGCCTCGTGGATCGCCTTCGACCGTCCGGAGGCGGTCCTGGGCCTCCATCTCAACATGGCCGGGATGCGGCCCAACACCGATGGCGGCGCGCCGCCGCTCACCGAGGAGGAGCGGGCCTTCCTGGCCGCGTCGCGCACCATGCGCGGCGAGCGCTTCGCTTATCAAGCGATCCAGGGCACACGGCCCCAATCCCTGGGATACGGCCTCACCGATTCGCCCGCGGGGCTGGCGGCTTGGATCGTCGAGAAGTTCCGCGACTGGAGCGATTGCGGCGGCGACATCGAACGGAGTTTCAGCAAGGACGAGCTGCTGACGAACATCATGATCTACTGGTGTACCGGCACCATGGCCTCGTCCACCCGGCTCTACTACGAATTCCGCCACAGCGGCGAAGGCCTCCCCCAAGGCCAACGGGTGGAGACGCCCACCGGCTTCGCCGATTTTCCCGCCGAAATGATCCGCCCGCCCCGCTCCTGGATCGAGCGCGCCTACAACCTCGTGCATTACCGGGAGATGCC
>JAPUJL010000227.1 GCA_027296185.1 SAR324 cluster bacterium
TATGCCCGTCGTTGGGAAAAACATAGGGGCGAAAACGATGCTCCCCAATGGAGCGCCGCCGGGCGCACCGCGCCGGGGCCGGACCGCTCCCCGGCGGTAGCGGGCGGCGGACTCGGTGGAACGCGCCCCGGCCCGTGCCGCGCGGACCCGGTGCCCACACTGTTGGAGAGAGGAGAAGGACCATGGCGATACCCTGGACGATCTTTCTGTTGGGGGTGCTGGCCATCGCGGCGGCGGCATTCTTTGCTTGGCGGGTGTTACGCATCCCCGCGACCCAAGGAGTGGCCAGCCCCGAGCAAGGCGAGCGCCTGGAACGGATCTCCGGGGCGATCGCCGAGGGCGCGATGGCGTTTCTGTCCCGGCAGTACCGCTACATGGCCGTGTTCATGGTGCTCTTTGGGGCGGCGGTGTGGGCCCTGGTGGATTGGGAGTCGGGGTTCACGTTCATCATGGGCGCCGTCACCTCGATTACGGCAGGTTTCATCGGCATGCGCATCGCCACCAAGGGCAACGTCCGCACCACCTCAGCCGCCATCACGTCGGTGAGCCGGGCCTTCCGCATCGCCTTCAATTCCGGCGCCGTGATGGGCTTCGCCCTGGTCGGCCTGGCGGTGATCGGCCTGATCGTCCTCTATTTCCTCCTCGACGCCATCATGGGCGGCGCGAGCCGGGAGCACGTGATGGAAGCCCTTGCGGGCTTCGGTCTGGGCGGCTCGTCCATCGCCCTCTTCGCCCGCGTCGGCGGGGGCATCTTCACCAAGGCCGCGGACGTGGGGGCCGATCTGGTGGGCAAGTTGGAGGAAAACATTCCGGAGGACGACCCGCGCAACCCGGCCGTGATCGCCGATAATGTGGGAGACAACGTGGGCGACGTGGCCGGCATGGGCGCCGACCTGTTCGGCTCGGTGGCCGAGAGCACCTGCGCCGCGCTGCTCATCGGCGCCGTCTCCACGTTCAGCGCCGACCTGGCCGCGCTGCTGTACCCGATCCTGATCACCGCCGTGGGCATCCCCATAGCGCTGGTTTCCACCACCCTGGCCTGGGCCCCGCGGGAGCGCTCCATCGAGCCGGCGCTGAAGCGCACCCTGGTCGTCTCGACGGTGCTGATGGGTGTGGCAATGGGCTTCGTCACCCTGAATATCCTGCCGCCGCAATTCCAAATCGGCGGCGTGCTCTACTCCAACCTGGGCGTTTATTACTGCCTGCTCGCGGGGCTGATCTCCGGAATGCTGATCGGGCTGGTCACGGAGTACTACACCTCCCACCGCTTCTCCCCGGTACGGCAGGTGGCGCGGGCCTCCGAGACGGGCGCGGCCACGAACATCATCTACGGCATCGCGCTGGGCTACCAGAGCAGCCTGTTCCCCATTCTGTTCATCGCGACCACCATCTACATCGGCTACCACTTCGCCGGGATGTACGGCATTGCCATCGCCTCCCTGGGAATGCTGGGCACCATCGCCATCAGCCTGACCATGGACGCCTTCGGCCCGGTCGCCGACAACGCGGGTGGCATCGCCCAAATGGGTGGATTGGGCGACGACGTCCGCCGGCGCACCGACGCCCTCGATTCGGCGGGCAACACCACCGCCGCCATCGGCAAGGGATTCGCCATCGGCTCGGCGGCGCTGACCGCACTGGCGTTGTTCTCCGCGTTTCTCGTGCGCTCGGGGGTGCATTCCATCGATTTGCTCGAACCGATCGTCATCTCCTTCCTGTTCGTGGGCGGGCTCACCCCGTTCATCTTCTCGGCGATTACCATGAAGTCGGTGGGCAAGGCGGCCCTGGACATGATCCGGGAGGTGCGGCGGCAGTTCGACACCATCCCCGGATTGCGGCCGTCCTTCCGCTACACCGCGCAGTCGGTCGAGGCGCTCACCGAAAGCCAGGGGCTCGGCCGCAATCAGGTCAACCGCCTTCGGGCCCTTGTGGACCGGGCCTTCGCGACCGATGAGGAACTCCTGGGGCACGTCAAGGATGCCTTGCGCACTTCGGCACCTCCGCCCGACGAGGCGCTGCTGGAGGTGGTCAATCTGGGGATGGAAGAACCCCAGCCCGATTACCGGCGCTGCGTGGATATTTCCACCCGCGCGTCCCTGCGGGAGATGATCCTTCCCGCCGCACAGGTCATCCTCACGCCCATCGTGGTGGGCTACCTGTTCGGGCCGGAGGCGCTGGCCGCGGTGTTGATCGGCGCGATGATCTCCGGCGTGGTGCTGGCCACCTCCTCGGCCAATGCGGGCGGGGGCTGGGACAACGCCAAGAAATACATCGAGGCGGGCCACCTGGGCGGCAAGGGCTCGGAAGTGCATAAGGCGGCGGTGGTGGGAGATACGGTCGGAGACCCGCTTAAAGACACCACGGGTCCGTCGCTGAATATTCTCATCAAGCTCATGGCGATCATCAGCCTCGTCTTCGCCCCCTTCTTCGAGCACAGCCTGCGGCTGCTCGGCTAGGGCCGGCGGGCTCGGTGCCCCAGCAGAACCGCGGGCCGTCCCGAACGTCCCCGATGGGGTGCGCGGGCGGCTCCGCCCGGGGGAAAAATTGAGTTTGAACCCTCCGCGGCCGCACCCGCTCTAAGTAGGGTTGCGATCGGAGAGCGGAGCCTTTCGCGACAGTGCCGGCGTTCAAGGCGCCGCCGCCAAGGTGTCCGAAATTTGTCTTGCACGTTGGTTGCGAATCGGCTATCCCCAATCCCTTGATTCGTTCCCCGGGGACGTGGCAAGAGGCCATTTCCCCCCGCGGAACTTGGGTGACCGCCCGCTGGAATCCGCCGGGCCCGAGCGTTTCTGGCCGCAGCTGAGACGGGCGCCCGAATTGCCGCCCCCGGCCGTCCAGGGGTTCCACCGGGGAACCGAAAGAGGACGCGTCCGGGTAGCCCGGAGACGTATGCCGAGAAAGAAGAAGACCTTCAAGCGGCTCGAGCACATCGACGACGCCACCCTCGACAAGATCATCGTCAAGCTCGACGACATGCGCGAAGAGAGCCTGGGTATCGTGAACAACCAGGTGCAGACCGATCTCAAGCCGCGCAACCAGGAAAGCGACGTCGGCGACGAGTCCGATCACGCCAGCGAGGATCGGGACCGTGAATTTTCGCTGCTCATGCACGAGCGCCACTTGAGGCGGCTGCAACAAGTGGAAGACGCCTTCGAGCGTATCAAGGAGGGCACCTACGGCTTGTGCGAGGGCACCGAAGAGCCCATCAACTCGAAACGGCTGATGATCATGCCGCTGGCCCGGTACAGCATCGAGTTCCAGCAGGAGCAGGAAAAGACCCTGGGCCGCAACCCGGACGAGCTTCACTACGACGACGGCGCCTCCCTCGACAGCGACGAAGACTAGAAGCGATTAACGGGAAGCCCGGCTCCGTCCATCCAGCCCGCATCTCGCCGGACCGCCCGGCGGCCGGGCGGCTCACTCTTCCCCGTAGCGTTCCAGATTGTGCTTGATCTCGCGCAGCAGGCGGGAGGCCGGGGCGCCATCCGCTCCCCGGTGGTCGAAGCTGAGGCAAAACGTGGAGTAGGGCACGGCAGCGAAAGAGCCGTCCCGCACCACCACCCGCTCCTGCAGCGCCCCGATGGCGAGGATGAAGATCTCGGGCGGGTTGAGCACGGCGGTAAATCCGGTCACCTCGAATTCCCCCAGATTGGTGACGGTGAGGCTGCTCCCGTAGAGTTCCTCGCGGCTGAGGTTCATCCCGGCGGCCTTGCGGATCAGGCCCTTGAACCGCAACTGCAACTCGTCCAGATCGAGCCCGCCCACGTCCTTCATGGACACGGTGAGCAGGCTGGTGTCCAGCGCCACCGCCACCCCGATGTGGATGCCTTCCAGGAGCACCAGCCGCCCGCCGATCCAATGGCCGTTCAGTTCGGGAAAGCGACCCATGGCCTGGGCGGCCGCATGGGCGATGTAGACGTTGTAGGAAGGCGGCTCGCTGCCGGCCTCCTTGCGGGCTCGGCGGTGGGCCACAACCCGCGAGAAATCCACGTCGGTGAACAGGTCGACCTTCGGCGCCTGCCAACTGTGGGACATCCGTTGGGAGGTGAATCCGCGCATCCCCTGCTTCAGCAACTCGCGGGTTTTCCGGTCGGCCTTGCCCGGAGCCTGCACGGTCACCGGAAACGGCTCCCCGGCCGCTTCCTCCGGCGGCGGCGTCACGGGCCGGGCCAGCCGCTCCGCCAGATCGGGGGGCGGGGGCGCCACGGCATCGTTCCAGCCCGCCAGCCGGGGCTCGAGCTCGGGGGCGGATTCTCCCGGCTGCCCGATCCATCCGATGGGCTCCTCCTCGAGCACAATGGCCCCCGGCGGGGCATAGATGGCGGCGAGGACGCCTTCCCGCTCCGCGACGACGACGCCGATCGCCTTCTCGGAGAGGATCTCCACCAACTCCTCGCCCGTCCCTACGGGGTCGCCGACGGCCTTGAGCCAATTCAGGATCGTGCCTTCTTGGGTGGCGTAGCCGAGGGGCGGAAATCGTACAGCGGGCACTTCGCTCTCCTTTGCGCGGGTGGCGCACCGGGCCGCCGGGCCCCTGCGCCGGCGGATCGTCATTGTTCCGAAGGGGTTACGCGGCAGCGGCGGCCACATGCGCCTTGACCGGCCGCCCAATACCCACTAGAGTCGCATCCCACGAATCGCGGCGCCGCGACGCGCCAAGCAGTCCCGGCGGCGGTTCAACCGGGTAAGGCCTCTACGGGCATGGCGCCGCCGGCCCGCTCATTCATCCGTCCTGCAACATGAATATAGCGATTCACCCCGTTCCGCCCGCCGAGCGGCGGGCCAAGCCCACCGACGAGAGCAATCTGGGTTTCGGCAAAATCTTCAGCGACCACATGTTCACGATGGAGTGGTCGGCCGGAAAAGGCTGGCACGACGCCGCCATCGGAAAATACGGCCCCATCGCCTTCGAGCCGGCGACCATCGTGTTCCACTACGGCCAAACGATCTTTGAGGGGCTCAAGGCCTACCGCACCAAATCGGGCGATATCAATCTCTTCCGTCCAGACCGCAACTGCGCGCGCTTCAACATTTCGGCAAGCCGGCTGGACATGCCGAACATGGAGCCGGATTTTATGCTGCAGGCGATCGGCATGCTGCTCGACATGGACCGGGACTGGGTGCCGAAGTCCTATGAAACATCGTTATACATCCGCCCCTTCATGATTGCCACCGAGCCGTATCTCGGCCTGAAGTCCTCCTCGTCGTTTCTATTTTTCATCATCACCGGTCCCGTCGGCGCCTACTATCCGGAAGGGTTCAACCCGGTCAAGATACAGGTCTGCGAGAAATACTCGCGGGCCGGGCCGGGCGGGCTGGGATCGGTGAAGACCGCCGCCAACTATGCTGCGAGCCTGCTGGCCGAGAAGGAGGCCAATCAGGCCGGCTTCACCCAGGTGCTCTGGCTCGATGCCAGCGAGCGCAAGTACCTGGAGGAAGTGGGCTCCATGAACATTTTCTTCAAGATTGCCGGGACGGTGATCACCCCGCCCCTGACGGGAACGACGCTGGACGGCATCACCCGCAGCTCGGCGATCGAGTTGCTGAAGACGTGGAACATCCCGGTGGAGGAGCGGCGCATCTCCATCGATGAGGTGCTCGGCGCCCATACCGAGGGCAAGCTGGACGAAATGTTCGGCACCGGCACGGCCGCGGTGATCTCTCCGGTGGGGCTGCTCCATTATCAAGGCCGGGATTATTCCATCCCCGCCGTCGAGGGAGAGCCGCTGGCCCAGCGCCTGTTCGAGCAGTTGATGGGGATGCAGTACGGGCTGAAGCCCGATCCCTTAGGCTGGATCGTCCCCCTCGATTCGCTGATCGAAAGACCGCTGGCCGCCGCCACGGCCCGCTGAGGCTGCCCTCCGCGCGCCCGCGGACGATCTCCCGGTCGCGGTCAAGGCGGGCGGACCCAACGCTCTCTTCCATGCCATTCACCGCTGACGGGGAGTTTCCATTCCCCCGGGGCCACAGCGAGCGCCATGATTCCATTCCTGCTTCTCGAGCGCATCCTGAAGCCGGACCGTATCCGCGAGCGGCGCGAACGGCTGGCCCAGGAGTCGCCTGTGGTCGTGATGGGGCGGGGCAAATCGGGCACGCGTCTGCTGGCCTGGGCACTGCAAATGCTCGGGATCGCCATGGGCGCCACCGAGCGGTTGAAGACGGGGGACTTCGACGACGATCGCTTCCTGCAAACCGTCAAATCCATCGCCTGCCGCAACCTGGCCGTGGAAGGGCTTCAGGAGCTGCGGCAAGGGGATCTGCTGCGGCTGCAGTGGGAGTTCGCCCGCATCCGGAAGCGGCTCCCGGGGTCCGTGGGCAGCCGGGATTGGGGCTGGAAGTGGCCGGAGACGTACCTCATCGCACCCTACGTGCTGGCCACCTTTCCCCGGGCGCGCTTCATCCACCTCGTGCGGGACGGCCGGGACCTGGCGTTCAAGCACCACCTGACCGACGACCCGGGACGGCCCCTGGGCCGGGCGATCCTTTCCCGTGTGGATGCGCTGCACCTGCCCCATTACCTTCAGGCGGCGCGCTCCTGGCAGTTTCAGGTAGAGCGCTACCGGCGCTTCGCGCCCTTGGTGCCCCAGGCCCAGCGGCACGAGCTGACCTACGAGGCGTTGTGTCACCGGCCGCTGGAGGAGATGGGGCGGGTGGCCGAGTTTCTCGGCCTGCCCGTCACCGAGGCGTGCGAGACCTACGTCTCCGCCCACTTCACCCTGGAGCAGGTGGCCGTGTTCAACCGGGAGGATAGCGCCGCCGTGCAGGAGGTGCAGGCGGCGATCGGAGACACCCTGACCACCTATGGCTACCTGCCCCCCGCCGGCGATGCCGCCTGAGGAGCTCATGCCAGAGGAGCCCATGGCCGGCGGGGAAACCGGGACTGCGCCCGAAACGCAACCCGGCGCGGCGGCCAAACCCCCCATCCTGTTCGTCAATTTCTCCCGCGGCTGGGGCGGCGGCGAGGTCTGGCACCTCACCATGGCCCAGGCCCTGGCCGGGCGCGGATGGCCCGTGACCCTGCTGGTGCATCCAGACGGCGCCCTGGCCCAACGGGCGGAGGCGGCGGGCCTCCCCACGCGGCGGATGGCCCTGCGCACCGCCTCGCTGCTGAACCCGGTGAAGCTGGTGCGCCTGGTGCGCTTTCTGAAACGCCTACGGCCGCGCACCGCGATCCTCAACGCGTCCCACGAGCTCAAGGTGGTGGGCTTGGTGGCCAAACAGTGCGGCGTACCGCACATCGTTTTCCGCCGGGGGATTCCCCAGGCTCCCTCGGCGGGCTGGATCAACCGCTGGTACCTACGCCACGTGGCGACGGGCCTGATCGCCAACTCCCTGGCCACACTGGACGCCATGGTGCGCGGGTTTCCCGATCTCGTCCGGCGCCTGGAGCCGGAGGTGATCCACAACGGTATCGACCCGGAAGGGTGGGCGCCTCCCAGCCGCCCGCCCGCGGAAGGGTGGATCGGCGTCGTGGGGCGGCTCACCGAGGAAAAGGGCGTGGACCGTGCCATCCGGGCGCTCGCGGTGGCACGGGAGCGCTTTCCGGCCGCGCGGCTGATGGTGATCGGTGACGGCGCCGAGCGGAAAAACCTGGAGCGGCTCGCCGCGTCGCTGGGATTGGCCGAGGCGGTGCGGTTCGTGGGGCAGACCGCCGAGGTTGCACGCCACCTGAGGGAGTGCGATGTTTTTTGTCTCCCCTCCCGCTGGGAGGGGTTCGGCTACGTGCTGCTCGAGGCGATGCTGCTGGCTTTGCCCTGCGTGGCCTTCGATATCTTCGCCGCGCGGGAGGTCGTCGTGACCGGCGAGACCGGGGTGCTCGTCCCCGACGGCGACGAGGCCGCCTTGGGCGCGGTGCTGGCCGACCTGCTCGCCGAGCCGGAACGGCGGCGCAGGCTGGGACAGGCCGGGCGCGAGCGGGCGCTGGCGATCTTCCCCATCCGCCGGGCGGTCGAGCGGCTGGAACGCCTGCTTTCCAGGTGAACCGGGCCCGGCCGGAGTGCCCGGCCGCGAACGGAGCAAGGGGCGCCATTCGGCACCGGTGGACATGGACCTTCTGGATCGGGAGTTGATCGTCCTCACCTACCATCACGTGGCGGTGCCGCCCCGGGGCACGCCCATCCGCG
>JAPUJL010000228.1 GCA_027296185.1 SAR324 cluster bacterium
GCGCTGTTGCGCGGATTTCTGCGGGATGCCGCCGCGCCCGCCGGCTGCTCGGCCTTGGCGGCGATCTGGTGGGAGCCCCATCTCCGGCGCGTGGAGTTGGGTCCCCGCTTGAGCACCGCCGCGGACCACTTCTCTCCCGCGGCCCTGGCAGTTTCAGCCGAGTTGCCGGTGCGGGCGGCGGAGGCCCTTGAGCGGCAACAGGCCACCGTGTTGCGCGCGGAGCGCACGGAGCCGGCGCCCGATTGGGAGCAGGCGATCCTGCTTTCCCTCGGCGCGGCCCAGGGCGTCTGGCTTCCGCTCGTCAACGCGGGCGAGAGCTTCGGGGCTGTCCTGGTGGCCCCCGGCACCCCCGGTGCGGATTTCGATCCGGAAGCGCAGGGAACACTCCAGCGGGCGCTGCGCGTCATCGCCCCGGCATTGCGGCGGGCACGGGTGGCCGAGCTCGTCCAGGCCGAAGAGGCCTCGTTGCGCGATAGCGTCAGCGACCTGGAGCGGCGCCTCGGCCATGCGCGAGGGCTGACGCCGCGCGCCTTCCGGGGATTGCTGGAAGCTCACGATGGGGAACCGCCGGCCGAATCCCTGGAAGTGGACGGAGCCTTGGTGCTCTCCGGCCAAATTCGGGGCCTCGCGGTTCTTTCCCGCCAGGGTCATGGCAGGGTGCGGCTGGCCCTGGAGTCCTATTACCGCCAGGTGGACGAGGCCCTGGCCCTGCATCACGGCCATCTGGAGCAAACCGATCAGGGCGGGTGGATCGCGCGCTTCGAGCGGGGCGCCGACAGCGTCCTTTGGGCAGCCCTCACCGCGACCCAACTGCTGATGGCCTGGCAACTTCAGCCGAACGGAGATTCCGATCTGGCCACGGGATTCGGCATCCACACTGGGCGTTGGGTCGAGGCGTGGATCCGCACCGAACACCGCATCGCACCGCTGGCCCTGGGCCCCGCGGCAGAAGTCTCCAGCCGTCTGGCGGAGCTGACGTTCCGTTACCGCACCCGAATCCTGGTGAGCCAGGCGGTGGTGGATGGCCTGGCCGAACCCCAGCGGTTCGAGCTGCGGCCGTTGGGCACCCTGCGCCTGCCGCAAGGCGGGGGGCGGATCGGCTATCACGAGTTGTACGGCACCCGCGAGGCGCCCGAACGCGAGCGCATGACCGAGCGCCAGAGCCTGTGGCAGGCCGCCCTACAGCATTACCGCCGGGGCGAATGGCGCGACGCCGCATCGGGCTTCCGGGCGTACCTCGCCGATTTGCCCAACGACCGGCCCGCCAAGCTCTACCTCCGGCAGTGCCGGCGGCATCTCGCCTAGCTTTTGCTGCGATAGGGGGAAGCCGCCGCCGGTGCTCGGCGTAAAACCGGCTCATGTAACGAAGATCCGCCTTAGAAACCCAGATCGGCCAGCAGGGAGTCCACCTGATCCTGGGATTGGCGATCCGGGCTGTCTTTCGACGATTCGAGCGCCTTGGAGGCAGCCGTTGGCGTGGACAGGCCGAACATGGGCCGGTACCGCTCGAGCAGTTCCATGAGCTGCAACTGCAGATTCTCGATGAAGGCGATGGTCTTCTTGAGCGTTTGTCCGGTGAGATCCTGGAAGCTCTGATTGGCCATCATCGAAACGTAGGACTCACGGTTGGCCTCGGTCCGGCTCTGCAGCAGCATCATCGGCGATCCCACGCCGTCGCCGAGCTTGTCCTGCAACGCCGCCAGGGCCTGAACGGCTGCGGGATGGGCCAGCTTCAACTCGCCCAAGCGCTGCTGCACGTCGCGGAGCCCGCCCAGAACGCCGTCCACGTTGCTCTGCTCGTCCTTGGCACGGCTGGCGCTGGCTTCCAGGGCGTCCAGATTCTGGTTGGCCGAATCCTCCAGCCGCGAAATGACCGATTTGAGCTTGCGCACGGCTTCCGAGATGCCCTCGGTGCTCTCCGTGAGATCGTCCAGGGGCAAGTCGTCGCTGACGGCATTGAGAGAATCGTATATCTCGCGCGCGATCACCGCGATTTCGCGGATCAGATTACGGCTCTCCCGGCTGGAGGTGAGCAGGTTGATCTGATCCATCGTCTCGTCGGTGAGTTCCTGATCGCCCTCGATCAGCGAGACGAACAGCGTCTGGATGCTCGACAGAAGGATGCGGATCTTCTCCTGCAGCGCCAGGGGCGCGTGCTGGGCGAGGCCGTGAAGCTGATCGACCAAGGCCTCCAGCTTGCCCGAGCGGTCGCCCGCATCCGCACCCTCGGCCGGGGCGGGCTCGCTGCGTGCCAGCGGCGTGAACGTCAACTCCGTCCTCGGCACCCGCGCAAGCAACTCCCGGATCATCGCGGAAACCAGCCCCATCGTGCGCAGGGTGACCTTCGCCCGGTCGAGGCGCACCTCGTGGCTCCGCACCAGGTCGATCGCCCGCGTCTCCCAATCCGGCAGCGTGGGCGATACCCGCAGAAACGCCTCGTACTCGGTCATCACCGTGTGAATGTGGCGCAACTCCCGCGAGAGTTGCTGCTTGCCGACAACGACCTTCATCGATTGATTGTCCAAGGAATTTTTATCCGTCTGCGGGGGGTGACGATGCCGAGGGAAGGCACGGAAACGGGGCAATGCCGGACACCCGATCCTCGCCGATCGGAAGCGCGTCCTCCGCGGCAACCGCAAAGGCGCCATCCGGCCTGACAGTTAAACGCGCCTCCGCCCTCCAGGTTTCGTCGGGGGGACCTCCAGGAACGGGCGCGGCTCCCTTATCCATCGGCGATCGCGGGACCCCCGCAGGAGCCTTCGCGGTGCCGCCGCCTTCTTACGGCACTTCGGGAATCCTCACCTCCTGATCCGGATAGATCAGATCGGGGTCGTCGATGGATTCCTGATTGACCCGGAAAATCCAGGGCCACAATTCCGGATCGTTGTAATAGGCCCGGCTGATCCGCCACAAGGACTGGCCCCAGGTCACTGTGTGGATCGACTTCACCGGCAGCACCAGCGACCGGGTCGGGGGCGGGGCGCTCTCCGGCGTGACCGCCGCCTGAGCCGTGCTGGCTTCGCCCTCCACAGGGCCCGGCACGCCACCCGCCACGGCTCCCGGTTGACCGGACGGCGGGGTCGGTTGCGTCTCGGTGAGCTGGCCGGGCTGTAGGGCCCCGATCATGGTCGCGGGCGGCTCGGTAGACTGAATCCAGAACCAGATGCCGCCGCCGATCAGCACGATCGCCGCCGCGGCCACGGCAACGATGCGGGGCCTGTTCAATACCGGGGGTGGGGGCCGGCGCCGCGGAGTGGCTGGCGCCGCTTCGGCGGCCGCTGCGGCCTCAGCCGCCGCCGCTGCTTCCGCGGCTTTGCCGGCCATGGATCGACCCAACCTCGTGCTCGTCAACCTCGATGACGCGCGCTTCGACGCTCTCGATCGGATGCCGACCCTGCGCGATCGCATTCGCTCGCACGCGGTCATCTTCCGCAACGGTTTCGCACCCACAGCGGTCTGCAACCCGAGCCGCGCGTCCCTGCTGACCGGGCTCTCCGCGTTCCGACATCGAATTCGGAGCCAAACGGGACCCATGGGAAGCGCTGAGGTATTTCGCGAACGCGGCCTCGACCATCGGACGATCGCCGTCTGGCTGCAGACCGCCGGCTACAGCACAGGATTGTTCGGTAAGTATCTGAACGGGTATTGGGAAAAAACCGAAGCCGGTCTCGGGCCCGGCGGCGCCTTTTATGTCCCGCCTGGTTGGGATCGTTGGCAGGCTCTCGTCGTTGCTTCGAAATACGGAGGCAGGGACGGCGAGTCCTATCAAGTGGTCGACGAGACAGGGCGGCTCACACGATTCGAGGATCACACCACCGACGACGAGTACCACACGGATCAGAGCGGCGCTGCGCTGCGCGCATTCGTTCGCTCGTCCATCGCCCGCGGTCGCCCTTTCTTCGCCTACTGGGCGCCGAACGCACCCCACACTGGACCCTCGGACCTGCCCGTTCCCGCACGCCGGCACCGGGATATCTTTGCCGATCTACCTCCGTGGCGACCGCTCAGTTGGAACGAGCCCGACGTCTCGGACAAGCCGCGCTGGGTGCAGCTCATCGAGGCCAGTGCG
>JAPUJL010000229.1 GCA_027296185.1 SAR324 cluster bacterium
TCGAGCCCTCCGAGCGCCGGCACGACCTGGACAGTGTCGCCCTGCGGCGGTTGGGAGTGACGAAGATCCCCACCGAATCCCTCATCGGCAAGGGCAAGAATCAGATCACCATGGCCGACTTGCCAATCGAGCAGGTGAGCACCTACGCCTGCGAGGATGCCGAGGTGACCTACCGCCTGATGCGGCAGTTCGTGCCCCAACTGGAGCAGATGGACGAGATGAGCGTGTTCCGGGACCTGGAGATGCCCTTGGTGCCGGTGCTGGTGCGCATGGAGCGGGCCGGGGTCTCCTTCGACTCCATGGGCGCCGCGCGGCTCTCCAAGGAGATGGAGGGCCGGCTCGAGGGCATCCGCGAGGAGATTTACGATCTGGCGGGCGATCGGGACTTCAACATCAATTCCATCGTCGACCTGCAGCAGGTGCTCTACGAGAAGCTGAAGCTGCACCAGGAGCTGGGGGTGCGGCCCAAGAAGATCAAGACGGGGAACGGATTCTCCACGGACGAGGACACCCTCGAGCGCATGCGGGAACATCCCCTGCCCCGCAAGCTGCTGGAGTACCGGTCGCTGACCAAGCTGAAGAACACCTACCTGGACCAGTTGCCCACGTTCGTCAGTCCCGTGACGGGCAAGATCCACTCGAACTTCCGCCAGACCGGGGCCGCAACGGGCCGGCTGGCCTCCGACAAGCCGAACCTGCAGAACATCCCCGTGCGCAGCGAGGAAGGGCGCAAGGTGCGTGCCCTGTTCGTCTCCAGCGGCAAGGATCGCGTGATACTCTCCGCCGATTACAGCCAGATCGAGCTGCGGGTAGTGGCGGATTTCTCCGGCGATGCGACGTTCCTGGAGGCCTTTAAATCGGGACAGGACATCCACGCCCTCACCGCCGCGGCGATCTTCCAGGTGCCTCCGGACAAGGTGGAGCGGGGCATGCGCGACGTGGCCAAGGAGGTCAATTTCGGCTTGATATACCGCATGGGCCCGGACCGCCTGGCTCAGGTCACCGGCCGCAGCAAGGCCGAGGCGCGGGATTTCATCGACCGGTTCTTCCAGCGCTACAGTGCGGTGCGGGAGCTGCAGGAGGAACTCATGGCCCGTGCCCGCAAGGAGGGCTTTGCCCTCACCCGCCTGGGGCGGCGGCGCTACCTGCCCGAGATCAACGACCCCAAGTCCCTGGCCGGACGCACGGCGGAAGGCATGGCGATCAATTCGCCGATCCAGGGCACCGCGGCGGAGATCATCAAGCTGGCCATGATCGAGGTGGACCGGCGGCTGCGGGAGGGGGGCTTCCGCTCTCAGATGGTGCTCTCGATCCACGACGAGCTGCTCTTCGACGTCCAGCAGGACGAGTTGGACGCGGTGCGTGGACTGGCCGTGGAGGCCATGGAACAGGCCATGGAATTAAAGGTGCCCCTGGAAGTGGACGTGGGCGTGGGCGAGAACTGGCTGGCGGCCAAAAGCTGAAGACGCCGCCCGCGCGGCGGCCAAACCCAGAACACGGCCCGCCCGCCGGCCCCGGCGTGCCGAAACCCGATCCGGTAACCCGGCGGAAGGCGAGGTGCGATGGAAGTCTTTTCCCTGGACAAGATGGCCCGGTTTCGACCGGAAAAAATGGCCAAGGTGGACGTGGTCTCCAGCGAGCGCATGATCTGCGGGCTCAACTGTTTCGAGCCGGGTCAGACCCAGAAAGTGCACGCCCATGCGGGCGCGGACAAGCTCTATTACGTGTTGGAGGGCCGCGGCGAGTTCGCCGTCGATGCGGAAACCCGCACCCTGGGCCGGGGCGAGCTGCTCTACGTGCCGGAGAATGTGCCCCACGGCGTCACCAACACCGGCGCTGAGCGGCTGGTGGTGGCCATCGTGATCGCCCCCAACCTCTTCAAGTAACGCGGCCATGGCGAGGCGCAAGGCCGAACTGCGGCAATTGTTACCGGTGCCCGTCGAACACGTCACGCGGCCCAAGGATGCCCCAAGCCCCCCCGGCGAGCAAGCCGTCGTGGAGGCCACCGAGGCCATCCAGGCGCGGGGAGAGGCGCCGCCGCCCCTGGTGCGGGACGAGGGGCGGGGCAACTACACCCTGATCGTCGGCGATCTGGCTCTGGAGGCGGCCCGCCGGCTGGGCTGGGGAGAGATCGACTGTATCGTCGTGGACGGGGACTGCGATGCCGAGCTCCGCGTGATCCAGGGCATGCAGAAGAACGAGGCGGACCCCTGGGACTTGGCGGACGCCCTCCACGGCCTGAAGTCGCGCTACGGCTGGACCCAGGCTCAGCTGGGGGGGGCCATCGGCCGCACCCGGGATTTCGTGGCGAATACCCTGGCGCTCAAGCAGATCGTCCCCGAGGTGCGCAAGTTTATCTTCCGCCACGAGCGGGGAGACGACCTGACGGTGCGCCATCTGCGCTACGTGGCCCGCTCCCCCCGGCCCGAGCAGATGCGATTGGCGCGGCGCATTCTCGATCACACCCCCACCACCAAGGAGTTGGAGCGCGAGCAGCGACATGGGGTGGGCAGGGTACCCCGCACCAACCTCATCCGCACGCGCCCCCTGCGCCGCGCCGGGTCGGCCAGCTTTCCCCGCACCCCCAAGGACTGGCGGCGTTACCACCGGCAGCTGATGACCGATCTACGCCGCGTGGAACGCCAGGAGGCTCTCGAGCAGCGCCGCGCTCAGGCGCTGCTCGCCGAGGCCAAGCAGCGCGCCAAGCAGGTGCGTATCGAGGCCGGCACGAAGCGCAAGGAGCTCAACCGGGAGTTGCGGATCGTGAAAAGGCAGATCTTGCGGCTGGGGAGCTAGGTCAGGTTCCCCGTCCCCCGCGCGGCTGATGGCGCCATGCGCACCGTTCCACCCTGCGTTGCGGGGTCCTGCGATGCGGATATCGCGTGTCCCCGCGGGGCCGGAGATTCCGCGCGCGGGGGGATTTCTCGGGGAGGCGTGCCGCCGCTCAGGCCGAGCGGAGGGAGGGGTGCACCCCGCTCAACTGGACGAGGGGACGGGTGTCGTCGCCGTTGCCGTGCAGGACGGCGATCAGCTCGGCCGCGATGGAGACAGCGATCTCGGTGGGGGTTTCCGCCCCGATGTTGAGCCCGACAGGCGCCCGCACGTGCTCGAACAGGCTGCGGTCGTAGCCCTCCTCTTCCATCAGTTGGAACACCGCCTTGATCCTTCGGGCGCTGCCGATCATCCCCAGATACGCCAGGGGCTCGTTGCGCTCGACCACGACCTTGAGGGCGTCCATGTCCATGGAGTGGCCGCGGGTGACCAGCACCAGGTAGGTCTGGGAGGACAGGGGAATCTCCCGCACCACGTCGAGGATCGGTCCGCAGATGACCTGTCCGGCACGGGGGAACCGCTCCCGGTTGGCGAAGAGGGTGCGGTCGTCGATGACCACGGTCTGAAAGCCGATCAACCGGCCCATCTCCTCCAGCGGCTCGGCGATATGGCCGGCGCCCACGATCACCAGCGTCGGCAGCGGCGACCAGCGTTGGGTGAACACCTCGTAGCCGCCCACCCGCTTCAACTGCAGGGGCTTGCGCTCCGGCGGGGCGGAAAGGCCAGGCACCGGGCTGGCCTCGGGCCAGATCGATTCTCCCTGGGCACCCTGCAGAATCCGGACACCCAAATGCTCCGGGTGCTCCCCGGCGTTGACCACGTGATGCACCAGCACCTCCCGCGGGCCCTCGGCCAGCTCCTTCAGCCGCGCCGCCAGCTCCCGCTGTTCGGGCTCCGGCTGCCACGGCTCGATGAACACGCGGAGCGTGCCGCCGCACACCCCCTCCGCTTCGACGGTAATGTCCTCGGTGAGGTCCGCCAACTCCTCGCGGATTTTCCCGTCGTGGAGGGAAA
>JAPUJL010000023.1 GCA_027296185.1 SAR324 cluster bacterium
GTGGTTCCCCCGATCTGGGCCCCCAAATATGCGCGCAACGTCCATCGGAGCCCCATCTGTCACCTGGCACGGTCCGTTTGCCGGTTCTCCAAGGCATTTTCTGCGTTCTTCTCCCGGGGAGCAAGGAAAACCCTGCGGCAGCCGCCGGCATCTCGGGGCGGAATCCGATTGCGCCGGGAGCGAAGCTGTTTTATGGAGGGCGCACACCCAGATTCATTCCAGGCGTGCGAAACCCGCTGAAGAGGAGCGACGAATGAGTGTCGAGGACAGGCTGAAGGAATTGGGCATCGAGTTGCCCCCCGCGCCGCCCCCGGCGGCCAATTACGTGCCGTACATGCAGGAGGGCAGCCTGGTGTTCGTGGCGGGCCAGGTGCCCCGGGCGGCGGACGGCAGCCTGCCCTACCGGGGCAAGGTGGGCCGGGAGCTCTCCGAGGACGAGGGCTACCAGGCGGCGCGGCTGTGCGCCCTGAACTGCCTGGCCCAGGTCAAGGCGGCGCTGGGCAGCCTGGATCGGGTCAAGCAGGTGGTGCGGATCGGCGGGTTCGTGAATTCGACCGAGGAGTTCGTCAATCACCCGGAGGTGATCAACGGCGCCTCCGACGTGGTGGTGGAGGTCTTCGGAGAGCGGGGGCGCCATGCCCGCGCGGCGATAGGCTGCAGCGCCCTGCCCCGGGGCGTGGCCGTGGAAGTGGAGATGATCGTCGCGGTGAGCTGATGTTTCAGTCCGGCGGGCGGCTCGGCGATTCCGCTCACGGCTCCCCAGGGCGCCGTCACTCCAGCGAATCCCGCAGCGCAACCATCCGGGCCGGATAGCTGGTGAGCACGGCGTCCACCCCCAGCCCGATCAGGCGGCGCACGTCCTCCTCACCGTTGGGGGCGAAGGCGCGGACGGCCAGGCCCGCGGCGTGGCAACCGCGCACCAGGGTTTCGGTGCAGGCGTGGTGCTCGGGGTGCAGCGCGTGGAAGCCGTGGGCGGCGACGTACGTCCAGGGCTCGATGAGGTGGGAGCGCACCAGCACCGCGCGGGGAATCTCCGGGGCGAGCCGGCCGAGCTCGAGCAGGGTGTGGTGATTGAAGGAGGCAAGCAGCACTTGGCCGCTCATCTCCCGTGCCCGCACCTCGCCCACGACCGCCTCGGCCAGACCGGGGTAGGGGAGGATGTGGGTCTTCACCTCCAGGTTGACGGTGAGCGGGGTGCCGCGGAACACCTCCAACGCCTCGGCCAGGGTTGGCACCCGCTCTCCGGCGAAGGCCGGGTCCCGCCACGACCCCGCATCGAGGCGCCGGATTTCCTCCAGGGTGTGCTCCTGGAGCAGCCCCAGGCCGTCGGTGGTGCGCTCGAGAGATTCATCGTGAATCACCACCGGCACGCCGTCGCGGGTGGCCTGGACATCGAACTCGACCCCGTCGGCACCCGTGTCCCGCACCCGGCGGAAGGCGGCCAAGGTGTTCTCCGGAGCGTTTCCGGAGTCGCCCCTGTGGGCGAATAGTGCCGTTTTCATGGGGGTCGTCTCGCCATTCTGGAACCCTACGCGGTACAGTGAAGGGCCCCCCGCACCGGTTGCGGAGCCCGCAGGCCCGCCCGGCGAACGGCGATCCTAACCCATTTCGCACCGATTTGCCCCGCGGCCACCCTTCCCGGCGCGCCGCCCCCTTTTGGAACCGGCCATGCCCCCCCGAGAGTCCTTCGATCTGCTGGTCGTCGGGGGCGGCATCAACGGCTGCGCCATCGCCCGCGACGCGGCGGGGCGGGGCCTCTCCGTGCTCCTGTGCGAGCAGGGCGACCTGGCCCAGGGCACGTCCTCCCGGAGCAGCAAGCTCATCCACGGCGGGCTGCGCTACCTCGAGCAGTTCCAGTTCCGCCTGGTGCGCGAGGCCCTCGCCGAGCGGGAGCTGCTGCTGCGCAACGCACCCCATGCGGTGCGCCCCCTGCGATTCGTGCTGCCCCACGATGCCTCGCGGCGCCCGGCCTGGATGATCCGGCTGGGGCTGCTGCTCTACGACGCGCTAGGCGCGCGAAAGCGGCTGCCCAGATCCCGAGCCATCGACCTGCGCCGAGACGAGGCCGGGGCGCCCCTCAAGCCGGGGTTCGCCAAGGGCTTCGCCTATGCGGATTGCCGCGCCGACGACAGCCGCCTGGTGCTGCTCAACGCCCTCGGCGCCGCGGAACGGGGGGCATCGATTCGCCCCCGTACCCGTTTCACCGCCGCCCGCCACCACGCCGGGCGTTGGGTCGCCGAGTTACGGCCTGCGCCGGCCGGAGCGGCCGGCGAGCCCCCGCAGCCGTACGAGGTGGAGGCCGGCGTGCTGGTGAACGCCGCGGGGCCGTGGCTGGACCGGGTGATGCAATCGGCGCTGGGGTTGACCGCTTACCGTCATCTGCGGTTGGTGCAAGGCAGCCACCTGGTATTTCCGCGGCTGTACGAGGGGGAGCATGCCTACATTCTGCAGCACACCGACGGCCGGGTGGTTTTCGCCATTCCATTCCTGCACCGCTTCACCCTGGTGGGCACGACCGACGTCCCGTTCTCCGGCGATCCGGCCCAGGCGCGCATCGCTCCGGAAGAGGCGGCCTACCTCTGCGAAGCGGTCAACCGCTACTTCCAGCGCCCCATCGCGCCGGAGGAAGCCGTATGGAGCTACTCGGGGGTGCGGCCCCTGGCCGAGGACCGGGCGGCCAGCGCCAGCCGCGTGAGCCGGGACTACGTCCTGGAACTTGAGGTGGATGAGGGCGCGGCGCCGCTGCTGGCCGTGATCGGCGGCAAGCTCACCGCCCACCGGGAATTGGCCGAGAAGGCCCTGGAGAAGCTCGCGCCCTACCTGCCCGATCGAGGCAAGCCCTGGACGGCCGAAGCCCCCCTGCCCGGCGGGGAAGTGCCCGGAGCCGATCTGGAGGCGTGGGGGGCGGACTTCCGGGCGCGGCATCCCTGGCTGCCGGAGGAGCCGGCCCGGCGGCTGGCGGCGCTTTACGGAGCCCGGGCGGAGCGGGTCGTGGGCGGGGCGGCGTCGCTGGCGGATTTGGGCCGCCACTTCGGAGCGGGGCTGTACGAGCGGGAGGCCGAGTACCTGGTGCAAGTGGAGTGGGCCCGCAGCGCGGAGGATATTCTGTGGCGCCGCACCAAGCTGGGCCTCGATTTCACCGCGGCGGAAGCGCGGCAACTCCAGGACTGGCTCGATGGGCGCCACACCGCCCAGGAAGGGCGAGCGTGAGAAATCCGCGCCGGACC
>JAPUJL010000230.1 GCA_027296185.1 SAR324 cluster bacterium
CGGTAGTCGTGGGCGTCCTCCTTGACCCGCATGGCGACGGTGGTCTTGGTCGGGGCGTCCCAGAGCCGCGTTTCCTGGATGATCGGGTGGCCCGCTTCCAACTCCTCCCGCTGCCGCTCGATCTCGTAGGCCAGGGCTTCGCGCACGAACCGGAACGAATTCAGGTTCTTCACTTCCGTACGCGTGCCGAGGGGGATGGTGCCCTTGGGCCGCAGGGAGACGTTGGCGTCGGCCCGCAGGTTGCCCTTTTCCATGTCGCCGTGGCTCACCCCGGCGTAGGTCACCAGGGCGTGCACTTTCTCCATGTACGCCTTGGCCTCCTCCGGCGAGGCCAGTTCGGGCTCGCTCACGATCTCCAGCAGTGGCACGCCGGCGCGGTTGAGGTCCACGTAGCTCGCCTTGGGGTCCGCCCCCTCGTGGACCAGCTTGCCCGCGTCCTCTTCCATGTGAACGCGGGTGAGGCCGATGCGCTTGGGCTGGCCGTCCACCTCGATCTCCACCCAGCCGCCCTCGCAGATGGGCCGGTCGTACTGGGAAATCTGGTAGGCCTTGGGCAGGTCCGGATAGAAGTAATTCTTCCGCGCGAACTGGCTGTCCAGGCGGATGTCGCAATGCATCGCCAACCCCAGGCGGATGGCGAACTCCACCGCCTGCCGGTTGAGCACCGGCAGCACGCCGGGCAGCCCCATGCACACCGGGCAGGTGTTGGCGTTGGGCGGCGCGGCGAACTCGGTGGAGCAGGCGCAGAACAGCTTCGATTGGGTGGCGAGCTGGGCGTGAATCTCCAGCCCGATCACGGGTTCGTAGTCCATGGGGTCCGCTCAGGCCATCTTGACGACCCGCAGGGGCAGGTCCTCAAGTTCCAATGTCGCCAAGTCCAGCATCTTCGACGCCTGATCGATATCGATTCCGACTACGTCCCCGTGCTCGTCCAAATCGACCACCAACCCATCTGCAATTTCGCGCGATTCGCTGCTCGGTTTATCTCTCAATTCGATGTAGAGCGAGTCGGTGTCCGGGTCGTAGTGCATTTTCATCGTGATCGGCTCGCGGTTCGGCCCAAATTGCCCAAATGCCTCATCAACCCGATTGTAGGGACTCGGGGGCTATTCCCGCAACTCGAAGGGCATCTCCATCTCCACGAAGCGGTCCGAGGTCATGGACTGCTTGATCGTCCAGCGCGTGCGCAATGTGACCGATCCGCCCCCAGCCGGAGCGGGAAAGCGGAACACCGCGTGGACTTTGGCGCCGGGGCGTACCTGTTGCGGACGATCGGCCCGCTCGATGGCCGTGGCGGAGAGGGTTTCGCCGGCGGCCGTGATCAGCACGGCGGCCTCGGCAGCTCCCGTTTTCAGCTCCAGCGAGCGGGTGGAGCGGGAGCCGTTGCGGAAGGAGACCGCGAACACCAGGTCGCCGCCTTCCCGGGCCACCGATTCCAACGTCCACACCGAGCGCATGGCTCCCGGGAATTCGGTGCCCACCTCCCGCTTCCAGTCCGCCGCGGCGAGGGTTGCGGCCCCGGCCAGCCACATGGCGGCCGAGGCCAGCCCCAGCAAGAGCGCCCATCGTTCAGGCCGCAGCCCCATCTTCATCGTCGTTGCCGACCCCATCGCGCCGATTCTCCGTCGTGACCCGATCGCAGCCTAGTACGCCACGGCGAAGACCACCCGCCGGGGGGAGGGCTCGCCCGTCACCATGCACTTGCCCGGTTCCGGGTCGCTGTCCATGGGCACGATACGGATGGTGGCTTTGGTTTCCTCCTTGATCTTCGCTTCCACCTCCGCCGACTCGTTCCAGTGGGCCTCGATGAAACCCCCCTGCTCCGCCAGGATGGCCTTGAACTCGTCGTAGCTCTCGGCGCGGCGGGTGTTCTCGGCGCGGAAGGCGACCGCCTTATCGAACAGCTCCCGCTGCATGACCGCCAGCATCTCAGGCACCCGCTCGCCGATCTCCCCGACCGGCAGCGGAGTCTTCTCCCGATTGTCCCGCCGCACGACCATCGCCGACTGCTTTTCCACGTCCTTCGGCCCCACCTCCAGCCGTAGCGGCACCCCCTGCTGTATCCAGTGGAAGAAGCGTTCGGCGGGCCGCATGTCCTCCCGCCGGTCGATCTTGACCTTGAGCGCCCCCAGCTTTTCCTTCAGAGACCCCTCCACCCGTTCCGCGAACTCCAAGACCGCGCTTTTTTCCGCATCGTTCTTGTAGATGGGCACGATCACCGCCTGCACCGGCGCCAGCCGCGGCGGGAGCACCAGCCCGTCGTCGTCGCCGTGGGTCATCAGCAGCCCGCCGATGAGGCGGGTCGAGACGCCCCAACTGGTGGTGTGAACGTACCGCCGCTCGTTGTCCCGGTCCAGATACATGATCTCGAACGCGCGGGCGAAGTTCTGGCCCAGGTTGTGGGAGGTGCCCGCCTGCAGGGCCTTGCCGTCCTGCATCATCGCCTCGACGCAGTAGGTGCGCACGGCGCCGGGGAACCTCTCGGCCTCGGATTTCCGCCCCGCCAGCACGGGCATGGCCATGTAGTCCTCCTGAAAGCGGCGGTAGATCTCCAGCATGCGCAGGGTCTCCTCCTCCGCCTCCGCCTCGGTCTCGTGGGCGGTGTGGCCTTCCTGCCAGAGAAACTCCGAGGTGCGCAGGAAGAGGCGGGTGCGCATCTCCCAGCGAACGACGTTGCACCATTGGTTGATCAGCACCGGCAGG
>JAPUJL010000231.1 GCA_027296185.1 SAR324 cluster bacterium
AGGATCCCGGCAGGACACGGTCCACCACCACCCCGGTGACTTCCGGGGGTAGTCCGAGATGCTCACGGTAGCTTGTGTTGAAGAGATTGGAGGAGACCAACCACAGCTCCACGAAGCCGTCGTAGCGCCCGTCCTCGATGTCCCGGAGGAACCGCTGGATCACCGGGGTGGGGATGAAGAAGCCCACGTCGTTGAGGCGGGTGTTGGTCTGAAACGCCACGCCGACCACCTTGCCGTCCTGAATCACCGGCCCGCCGCTGTTGCCCGGGTTGATGGCGGAATCGGTTTGGATGGCCAGGTGTGCGTCGGCGCCGGAATGCAGGTAGGTCACGAATTCAACGCGGGACACCACTCCTTCGGTGCGGGAGATCTTTTCGCCCCCCGCCGGATAGCCGTAGGTCCGCACGGCGGTGCGCAGCGAGGGCAGGCCGCCCAGCTCCAGCGGCGGGATGCCCCGGTCGAATTCGGGATCGTCCACGCGGAGCAGCGCCAAGTCCGCATCGTGGGCGATGAAGGCCACTTCCGCGAATGAGGGGGTGATCCGCCCGTTCCGCTTGACGAGGATCTGGCGCACGTCGCTCACCACGTGGGCGTTGGTCAAGACCATTCCGGGTGCGATCAGAAATCCCGACCCGGAACCGCGGGTGATCGGACCGGCCTGCCAGGGCGTAAACCAGTCGCTATGCTGGCTGGTGACCTCGATCAGCACCACCGACTGCTCGATGGGCGGTCCCTCGGCGTTCTCCGTATCTTGAGCCCGGGCAGCGGAGCCGGCGGGAAACGCCAAGGCGCATAGCCCACCGAGCACACACGCCAGGGCGCGGGCGGCGGGTCTCGGATTCCGAAGGGCAATCATAAAAGCGGAAGGAACTCGATGGAGAGCGATCGGGTCGAAGGGTTGCAGAGAGCCCGCTGCCGAGGCGGCTGCCCGTTGCCGCCCGGGCCTGGGACACTCGTCGTTGGATCGTTCGGGTTCGGAAAAGATTCATGCTCCACCACGGCGGCCACCCGGTCAAGCGAAACTGGGTATGCCGGCACCCGCGCAGCAGGCTGCGCTCCATGGCAAACCCCAGTCGTCCTTGCCCCGCAGGCCGGCGGTAGGCGGCGGGTCATCTTGCGGGCATGACCGCGGGCGGGGCTTTGCCGCCGGCATCGTCCAGGAATCGGGAGATGCGGCGATTGAGGTGGGCGTAGCGGGTGACGAATGGGAGATGTCCGCCGCCCCGGCACAACCACAGTTCGGCGTCGCCGATGAGTCGGCGGAGCAACTGTGCCTGCCAGACTGGAGTGAGCCGATCGGAGTCGCCCTGGACGATCAGCGAGCGTACCGCCAGGTCCGGCAGCAACTCCTGAAAGTCGTGGGTGATCAACGTATCGAACGCCAGCTTGAGGAACTCCAGGGCGTGGGTCGGGGGGGCCGCCAGCAAGTCCTGCGGCGCCCTCTCGCCGTCACCGGAAAACGCCAGGCGGTAGTAGTCGCCCAGCATGGCCCGGGGGTGCTGGTGGAGCCTCCTCCGCATGGCCGAGACCTGGTGCGGAGGCAGGCCGGACAGATAGCGCTCGTCGTTGGTGAACCGCACCGGCCCCCCGAAGAGCACCAGGCAAGCCGGGCGGACGCCGCGCTCGATCAGCTCGTAGGCGAGAAACGCACCGAAGCCCGAGGCGAACACGGAGTAGGGCGGCGTGCCCGGATCGTCCCAGCGCTCCAGAATGAGGGTGCAGAGGTGATCCAGCAGGGTATCGTAGGTGATCTCCGGGGGAAGGTCGCGCAGGTTATAGTCCACCACGCAGTTGCGGTAGCCGCTGCGGAAGAAATCGACTTGGCGGTGCCAGATCTGGCTGTCGAATCCCCACCCGTGCAGGTAGAGGATCGGGCGGCCCTGTCCGATGGCCTCGATGGTTAGCATTCCTTGCGCACCCGTTTGGCCGGTTCCGGTTCGGTTCAGGCTATTTCGAGCAGGGCCCAGCCCGGTGCTCACGGTAGCCGATTCCGGCGCTCACCCTTCCATGGCGCGGGTCGCCCGCTCCCGCAGAAATTCGGCGATAGCCACGGCCCCGCGCTCGTACGCGCCCGGTTGACCGAGGCTGGTGGCGAGTGCCTTCAATTCGCGGCGCATTTGCGCTTGCCGGGCCTCGTCGCGTGCGATGGCGAGGAACGTGTCCCGCACCCGTTCGGGGGTAAAGTCGCCCTGCACCAACTCCGGCACGACTTCGCGCTCCGCCAGGATGTTGACCATGGCGATGTGCTGAACGTAGGCCACCCGTTTGGCGAACCAGTAAGTCAGCGGCGAGACCCGGTACACCACCAGGAACGGTACCCCGGCCAGACCGACTTGGAGCGTGGCCGTTCCCGAAGCGACCATCGCCAGGTCGGCGAGCTTCAGCAGGGGCAGGAATCCCCCCGGCGCAATCCGTACCGGAGCGCGGGCCGCGGCGATCATCGCTTCGGCACTGCGGCGCTCCAGGGTCGGTGCGAGGGGAAGCACGTAGTTGGCCCGGTAGCCCGATTCGCCGATCAGGCCGATGGCCTCCAGCAGCGGTGGCAGGTTGCGCGCCAGCTCGCTCGGCCGGCTGCCGGGCATGACCCCCACCACCGGCAGACCCGGCTCCAAATCCAGGCTGGAGCGGAGGGTCTGCACTTCCTCTTCGGTGGCTTCCTGCCCCACCAGGGGATGGCCGGCGAATTCGGCATCCACGCCGATCCGGGTGTACAGGGGCACCTCGAACGGGAACAGCACCACAATTTTGTCCACCACCTGGGAAATCACCAGCAAGCGGCGGCGGCGCCAGGCCCACACCTGGGGGCTGGAGTACCAGCAGACCGGAATGCCGCGGGCCTTGGCCGCCCGCGCCACGCGGAGATTGAACCCGGGGTAGTCGATCAACAGAACGGCGTCGGGCGGCGCGCCATCCATGCGGGCCTCCAGGGCCCAGAGAATCCGGTAGAGGCGCGGCAGGTGACGCACCACCTCCACCAGCCCGTGCACTTGCAGCGATTCCAGCGGAAAGAGCGGGGAGAGCCCCTCCTCCAGCATCTGGGGCCCTCCGATGCCCTCGACGGACAACCCGGGAATGCGCGCGCTGAGTTCTCTCAAGAGCGGCCCTCCATGGGCGTCACCGGAGAGTTCCCCCGCCACGGCGAGGAGGTTCATACCGCGTCGCTGGGATCAGGGAATCTAGTCGCGGGAGGGGTCGCCAAGAATTTCGTGCCCCCCACGCACATCCGCCTCCACCTGGCGTTGCCATTGCTCCTGGCGGATCGCCTTGGCGCGGCTCCGGTGGCGCCCCGCCTGGCCGGGGTCGTTCAACCCGTCGCACACGTCCGCCAGGAGATCGTAGGTCTTGGGCTGGAGGGGATCGATGGCCCGCACCTGTTCCAGCGCTGTCTGGGCTTCGTCCCAGCGTTGCCCTTCCATGGTCTCCGCCGCCTCGGCCATGAGGCGATCGATCCGTTCGATGTCCTTTACGGGAGAGTCCATCACACCTCCGTTTCCGCTTGCTCGTCCGAATCGTAAGGCGCGCCTGCCGATGCCCCGTCCGCGCTCATGTCCCTTCCAGTGCCCCACTATATGCCCATCGCCCATTCGAGGCAACGCGGGCGCCTCGGTGAGGCCCACAGATGTGGCTTGTGCGTCTGCCCGTCGCCGCAGTGGCTACCGGGCTGCCGGGCCGCCTTTGCACCCGCACGCGGTTCAGGAAGCTTCCCATTTGGCGGCGCGCTCGCGCCGCAAATCGTCCAGTCTGGCGTTCTCGAAGAGGAGCCAGTCCCCCAGGCGCTTCTGGTCCTCCAGGGACATTTGGTAGCGCGGCTCGACGATGAGATGGGAAAGCATCGGCTGCAAGTAGGTGTAGAAGTGGGCGTGCCAGTTGGGATGGTGCTCGAGGGACGCCCGATAGGAGACCTGACCGATGCCGATCTGGCGGTTGAACTTGAACTCCTCGGTCAATCGGTCCGGAGCGATAAACAGCAATTCGAGCGTCACCACGTCGGAGGGCATGTGAACGACGAATCGCCCGTGGCGATCCACCTCGTTCAACGCGGCGGATACCCGGTAGACCTTCTCCTGCCCGCCAACGGTCTCGAAGAGGTAGTGGTGCTGGAATATGACGATCAGCACCTTGGCCGGATCGGGCGCGCCGCCATCGGTATCGACGATGCCGACAATCTCCGACGTGCCCAGCCCGAATCGATAGTCGGCCTCCGCGGGGAGGCAAGCCTCCAGGCCGAACAACGCGAAGGCGAGTGCCAGGGTGGTTATGGGACGCGCGTGAGGTGGAAATTTCACCGGAATCGGGTGCGCCGTGAGCGGGCTGCGGGTTACTCCTCGTCCTCCTGCTCTCCCCCTCGGAAAGCGAGTTCGTCGTAGCTGTCCTCGTCCCGGTAGACGAGATAGACCTTCTCGTCCCGGATCTCTTCCAGGGCCATGTAGGATTCCTTGTGCAGCGAGTCGACCAGTGGGGTCTTGCCGGCGTGAAGCGCCTTCGCCCGCTTGGAGGCCATGATGACCTTTTCGAACAGGGTGACTTTGTACTCCTTGGTGTGCGCTTCGACCAGGTCCAGATAGCTCATGGGGCAAACTCTCGAATCCGGGTGAGTTGGGCCGAAGGAACGCCGGCGGACGGGCGGAGCGCCCGGCCGCGGGCCGCCTCAGCGTAAGTAAAACAGCGCCTGCTGGGCCTGTGCCGCCAGGCTGGAATCGGGGTACTGCTGGGACACGATTTCCAACTGGGCGCGGGCCTCCTCGATGTTGCGTTCTTCCAGCGCGATGCGGCCCAGGCTCAGAGCGGCCAGGTCGCCGTAGCGGTCGGGCGGAATGGAGCGGTAGATTTCGCTCGATTCGGCCAGTTGCCCGCTGTCCTCCCGCAGTTTGGCCAGGGCGATCTGGACAATCACCACGAGGGAGGAAGACGCGCCGGAATTGTCGATCACGGCGCGGTAGGCCTTCTCCGCTTCAGCCGGATCCTGATCCTCGATCGCCAGGGCGGCCAAGTGCATCCAGGCGTAGGGCGCCAATGCCGAATCGCGATAATCCAGCAGATACGCCTTGAGCCCCACCCGTGACTTCCCGACGCGTTCCGCGTTGGGCAACTCACGGTCGTGGAAGATCCCCTCCACCTCGTTGAAGGCGTCGGCCATCGCCTGGGCGGTCATCCGCTGGTTCAGGATGAGCCCCCCGGCGGTGCCCACAACGGCCACCAGGGCGACCCCGCCCGCAATGAAGCGCCTCCGCCGCCTGTGGACGTAGTCGATGGCATGGAACATCCACTCCTGAAACGGGTCACGCTTCAGTTCGTCTTTGCTGATCGCGTCACGGGCCATCTTGGGTTCAATCGATTGGTGCGGGCCGCGGAGCGGCCCCGCCTAGCCGGTGATTCGGGTCCCCGTCCGGCCGCCAACCCCGTTCGCGGGGGGTGCCTTCCCACCGTCTGCCCCTACCGGCTTCCCGGGGTGCATAATACCGACCTGTCCAGTATAGTCGTCGATTGTCCATGATGCATGGGGCGGCGGGAAAACTCAAGGGGTGCCCGTCCGACCTCCGCGGCATGGGGCGATACGGAATCGGTGGCCGCCGCAGGTCGGATGTTCGAAACGCCGTGCGGCGCAGCGCATGTTGTGGGGTTACGGAAAGGCAATGGGTTCCAATCGGCATCCGCGCGCTACGGTTCACCATTTCGCCGAGCCCTTTACCTTCGAGACTCCCTTCATGGGGCACTCCGGGACGATCCCGGAGTTGTACGTGGCCTACGAGGTTTGGGGCGATCGGCGAAATCCGGCGGTCCTGATCGGTCACGCGCTGAGCCAGAATACCCACGCCACGGACCTGGAGCATCCCGACGACGACCGTAAATCCTGGTGGTCTTCGATGGTCGGGCCCGGGCGGGTGATCGACACGAATCGCTTCTACGTGATCTGCATCAACATGCTGGGGGGCTGCGGCGGCAGCTCCGGCCCGGCGACGATCGATCCGGATACGGGCAGGCCCTTCGGGCTCAATTTCCCCATCGTGACCGTGGGCGACATGGTGCGCAGCCAGAAGCGGCTGCTCGATGCCCTGGGGATCGAGCGGTTGTACGCGGTGATCGGCGGCAGCCTGGGGGGGTACCAGGCCCTCGAGTGGGCGATCATGTACCCGGACTTCGTCGAGCGGATCGTTCCGTTGGGCGCGGCGGGCTGTACCAACCAGTTCATGATCATGACCAACCGGGTGCAGATCGACGCCATCCAGATGGACTGCAATTACAACCACGGGAATTACAACGACAAGGACGATTCCCTGACCGGGTTGGCCATCGCGCGGATGGTCGGGTTCACGACCTTCATCTCGCCGATCACGATGGAACGGAAGTTCGCCAAGTACCACGAAAGCCAGCGCGAACCGATCCGCGATTCGGACTTCCACGAGCAGATGTTCCACGAGGCGGAGGATTACCTGCGGCGGGTCTCCGGTCCTTTCAGCAAGATCTTCGACGCCAACTCGATGGTTTACCTGCTGCAAACGTGGAACCACTTCGATCTGGCGAAGAAATACGGGTCGCTGGCTCAGGCTTTCCGGGACGTGCAGGCCAAGACGTTGATGATCTGCGCGACCGGGGACAACCTGTTCCCCCCCTACCTGTCCGAGGACGTGTACAAGGCGATGCAGGTCAACGACAAGCCGGCGCGCGTATTGCTGATCGACGAGGAGTACGGCCACGACTTCTTCCTCATTCCCGACATTATTTTCGAGAAGATCTCGCCGCCGCTGAAGGAATTCCTGGACGAGTAGCCGCCGCCCGGCGTGCCTCGCCGGGAAGGCGCCCGTCCGTCATCGATCCGCCCCAGCGGTCCCCGCTATGGACGACGAGCGCTTTATGCGCCGGGCGCTTGCACTCGGCGACAAGGTACGAGGCCGCACAGGGGACAACCCGGCGGTGGGGTGCGTGATCGTCCACGGCGGGCGCATCGTTGCCGAGGGCGCGACGCAGCCTCCCGGCGAGCCCCATGCGGAAGCCATGGCGATCCAGGCTGCCGAAGCCGCCGGCGTGCCGATCTCCGAGTGCGGCCTCTACGTGACCCTGGAGCCGTGCGCGTTCCACGGGCGCACACCCCCTTGCTCGGCGCTCATCGTGGAGAAGCGCCCCCAGCGGGTGGCGATTGCCCTGCGGGATCCGCACCCGCGGGTGGATGGCGCGGGTATCCGGGAAATCCGGGGCGCCGGAATCGAGGTGGTGGTGGGGGTGCTGGCGGAGGAGGCGGCGCGGTCGCTGGCCGATTGGATCGACCGCTTTGCCCCGGGGGAAGATTCTGCCTAAGGATAGCGGTGTGGCGCCTGGGTAAGCGCCGGATGGTGCGCGACCACGAAGCGGCCGCCCAAACGGGAAGGGGCCCCGCGCTTAAGCGACGGTCAGGCGGTCCTTTCGTCCCGAATCGTCCCGCTTCAGGGTGGAAAAGTCGATTCCCAGCCATTCGCCGAGTCCGCGGAGGCTGGTTTCCAAATGCGCGGGGGGAAAGCGGCTTCCCGGCTGGCCGTATATCACGAATCGGTACGCGGTGGCGCCGGCTTGCCGGACGCCGAACATCAGGGGTCGCCTCATCGGTCCCTCGCAACGGATGGAATCCGCACCGATGCCTTCCGGGCCTCGCGGCGGATTCGAGAAATTCAATCGAAGGTAACGCTTCCTAGGCTAAGCAACTGCCATACCATCGGAATTAAACGCCCTTCGGTAGCGTAAGTTGCGAACGATGGGGGAGCCCGGGGGGCCTCACACCCCGTCCCCGGCCTGCGGGGCGATGCACTCGGGGCCTTCGTGGCGGGGGTTGTTGACGTGGGGGGTGACCGGGATGGCGGTCAGCGCCTCTTCGGGGATGGAGCGGATCAGATCGAGCGCCGGTGCGCTGTGAGTTTGCCCGGTGTCCAGCCACGCGTCGTAGCGCTCGGGCGGCAGGATCACCGGCATGCGGTCGTGGATGGCCGCCATCCGTTCGTTGGGCGCCATGGTGAGGATGGTGCAGGAATCGATCTCGCTGCCCTCCGGCGAACTCCAGCTTTCCCACAGTCCCGCGAAGGCGAACACGCCACCGTCCCCCATGCGGATAAAATAGGGTTGCTTGGGGCCGCCCGTCTTTTGCCACTCGTAGTATCCGCTCACCGGAACGAGGCAGCGGCGCCGGCGGAATGCGGCGCGGAAGGAGGGCTTCTCCGCGGCGGTTTCGGAGCGGGCATTGATCGTCCTCCAGGCGAAGGAGGCGTCCTTGGCCCAATTGGGGATGAGCCCCCAGTGCATGAGATCGAAGCGCCGCCCGCCGCCCTCCGGCTCCTGACGCACCACCCCCACGGGTTGGGTGGGCGCGATGTTGTAGCGGGGCGCGAGCTCCAACTCTTTGCGGAGCTTGAACCAGGCCACCAAATCCTCGGCGCTGGCGATCAGGCTGTAACGGGCACACATGCTGGCCGTCTCGTCGGAAAAATGTGTGGGCCGAAGTGCCTGCCGGTGCGCACTGCAGGCGCCGGCACGGGTTCGGCGGAGATCCGGCCGGTCTATCCGCCGATCCAGGCGCGGATCGTTTCCGCCGGGAGGCCCTGGGCGAACCCCACCGCCACCGCCGCGAGCAGATTTTCCGGGTGCTCCGGACTCGCCGTGCCCAACTCGATGGGTTCCCCGCCCAGGTTCGAGAAGATGCGCCCCGCTTCCATCCACACCCCGTAGGGCACCCGGTGCCACGCGGAAAGGAGCATCGTCCGGCCCCAGCTTTTGTCCACCAGGGGTGCCAGCGCCGGCTCGTCTTCGTTGAGGATCAGTATATCCTCCCCCCGCTGATTCATGAAGATGCGGCTCTCGATGCGCAGGTACTCGGCCATGGTGCCGTGGCGCGCGAGACGATGGGGGCGCAGGTTGAGCAGCACGGCGATGGCCGGGCGGAAGTGGGTTACCGCCTCGAGCTGATAGCTGGATACCGCGACGACCTGAGTTCCGCCGGAATCTTCCGCCGCGAGCAGCGCGGAGAGGGGCTCGCCCTTGTTGCCGCCCCACTGCACTCGATGGCCGGCCCGCTCGAGCAGATCGGAGATCGCCCGCACCGTGGTCAGCTTCCCTTCGCTGCCCGTCACGGCGATCAGCTTGGGCGAGGCCAGCTCGCAGGCCAGCTCCAATTCGCTGATCACCGGCACGCCCCGGCCCTGGAGCTGTGCCACGATCTCCGCCCGGGCGGCGATGCCGGGGCTGGTCACGGCCACTGCGGCGGATTCCAGGAATTCCAGGGTGTGCCCGTCCATTTCCACCGGTACTCCGGAGAGCTCCTCGGGCAGCGTCACCCGCGCCCGGTCGGAGAGCCGCACCCGGTGCCCGTGCCGCTGGAGCAGCCGTGCGGCGGCGATGCCGGTTCGACCGAGGCCGATCACCGCGACGTCCAGGGGCGTGCCGGAGCGGAAGGGCGAGGGGCTCACCCGCTGGCGGACGATTTCCAGCAGGGAGATGCTCGTCTCCAGGGGCATGCTGTCCACGGTCGGCTCATTGCGGTGGCTGATCCCGTCGACGGCTCCCGCCCCGACGACGCAGTGCACCGCCTCCCGTGCGGCCTCCGCGGAGGGCAGCACGTCGCGCCCCGTAACCACGGAGAGTGCCCCGGCCAGGCCGTAGGCGCCCCAGTTGGAGGTGCCGGCGACGATCACGTAATCGGTGAGCACCGTGCTGGCGATCTTCTCGCCGTGCTGGATGGATTCCAGGACCTGCCGGAAGACGCGGCCCATGCCGATCTCGTTGCCGCCGTCGCCGATCCCGATCGTGACGATGCCCATCCGCTCGGCTTGCAGGAACCATTCGTCCAGGGGCTCGTCGTTGGCGTTGAGGTCTTCCCCGCGCATGTTGTAGTAGCGCCCGTTCCGGGAGCGGCCCACCCGCTCCACGGCGATCAGGTGGGAGGGCTGCCGCCGCTCCAGCAGGTCCGGCTCCCAACCGTGCAGGGGTTGGGTGCCCAGGGCCTCGAAGAGGGGGCGATTGAGGCGGTCGGTGGCGTACTCCACCGAAATGCCCAGCGTCGTCAGCGCGTCGCCCAGGGCCTTGGCACCGGGCGGACCGTCCGTTTCCCCCGCGCCTCCGGCGGGAATGAAGAAGCCGCTGACGATGAGGACGCGCCGCGCCGACTTGAGGGAAAGCGCCGCCAGCCGCAGGTGATCCCGCCGCACCAGGCCGAAGATGTTCCGCCCGCCGGGATCCTGCGAGATCAGGTTCTCGATGGAGGCGATGCGCGGTCGCATGGGGTCAGGTGATGCGCTCGGTGAACGCCGGGAGCTCGTCCTCCCGCAGGTCGGTGACGAACATGTGGCCCGGGGCGTGGGTGATGGCAATGGGCAGCTTGGCGCGCAGCAGCGCTTCCTGGGGCGTCACGCCACAGGCCCAGAACACCGGCTGCTCCCCCTCGTGGATGGGCGTGGGGTCGCCGTAGTCGGGCGCGGAAAGATCCTCGATCCCGATCGCTGCGGGGTCGCCCAGGTGTATCGGCGCCCCGTGCACCTGGGGCAGCTCGGCGGAAATCAACGCCGCGCGGATGGCGTCCTGGGGCAGGAAGGGGCGCATGGAGACCACCAGGGGACCCTCGAACACGCCCGCGGGACGGCAGGGGATGTTGGTGCGGTACATGGAAACGTTGGTGCCCTGCACGAAATTGCGCACCTCGAGACCCGCGCCGATCAGGCGCCAGTCGAAGGTGAAGCTGCAACCCAACAGGAACCCCACGAAATCGTCCCGCCACAAATCCGAGACGTCGGTCCGCTCCTCCACCATCTCGCCGTCGCGGAAGACCCGGTAGCGCGGTAGATCGCGGCTCAGATCGGCGCCGGGAGCCAGCATGCGCGGCTCCGGCGACCCCGGGTCGGTCACTTCCAGCAGCGGGCAGGGCTTGGGGTTGCGCTGGCAGAACAGCAGGAAATCGAAGGCCGCATCGTGGGGCACGATCACCAGGTTCGCCTGCACGTTCCCCCGGGCGTGGCCGGCGGTGGTGCCGTCGTGGCGCCCCGCGCGGATTTCCTCGCGAAATGCGCGGGCGTCCCGGCTCGAATCCTGCGTTGGCGCTATCGGCATGAAATTTCCCGGTCGAGGCACTGGGTGGCCGCCCCACGCTCCCGCCGCGGGTTCCCGTCACGGGGCCGGGGCGGCCGAGCCTGCTCCTGTTGTAACCGATTCCCGCCGCCATCTCCAACCCCAAGCCCATCTGCCGAAGGCGGTGCGGCCGGGAATTCACCGGCAACGTTGCTGGCCGCCCATCCCCCCGGTATGAATGGGGCACCGATGCGGCTACATGGCAGTTCGGCTCGCTGCAGGAAGAACCATGACCCGTTGTTTTGTCGGATTCGAGTTGACCGAGGAGAGCCGCGGCTACTTGCACGAGCGGGTCGCTGCGCTGCACACGGTGCTGCAGAATCATGGGCGCTGGCCCCTGCGCACGGTGCGGCCGGAGAACTGGCACGTCACGCTGCTCTTCTTCAACGACCTGACCGGGGACGAGCGCGCGGAGGTTTGGGAGGCCGTCGAGGCCGGAGCGCGGAACGGCGCGTGGCGCAACCTCGCCTTCGCCTGGAGCGGCCTGACCCTCTGGCCCAACCCGCGGCGCCCCTCGCTGATCTGTCTCGAGGCCGAACCGTACGCTGCGGCGGCGGACTGGCCGGTGGCGCCCCTGCTGGAGCGAGAGCCCTTCTCGAAGGCGGACGTGCGCCACTTCACGCCCTACCGCCCCCACGTGACGGCGATCCGCTTCGATCCCCGCTGGCGCCCCCGGCTGAAGGAGGTCTGGGACGACGCGGTGGCGGAGGCCGGGGCCAAGCTGCCGCCCTTCGATCTCGGCGCGATCGGATTCGACCGTGTCTCGTTCTTCCTCTCGACTTTGTCCGCCGCTCAGCCGGTTTATCCCCGCGAGCGCACCGTTCCGCTCGAGTAAGCTGGGCGAGGGAAGCCGCGTCGGCCGGTGCCGGCCAGGGAAGCCGCGCCGGGTTGACCTGGCTCGTCCAGCCGGACTAGGTTCGGATTCTCCGGTATGGGCAGGCGTGGGCCGGCACGGGCAGTCATCTGGGGCGTTTCACCTCAACTCGAGCGGCGAGCGATGAACGAACGACCGGGCGATAATCCGCCGGCGGGCAATTCCGCAGCGCGGCAGGCGTTCTACGACCGCATCGGAACCCTGTCCATGGCACCCCTGTGGGAGTCGTTCCACGACCTGATCACGCCGGAACCGGTCACCCCTTGCGTGCCCGCCCTCTGGAATTACCGGGAGGTGCGGCCCCATCTGCTCGAATCGGGCGGGCTGATCAGCGCCCAGGAGGCGGAGCGGCGGGTGCTGATCCTGGAAAACCCCGCGCTGCCGGGCCGCGCGTCGATCACCCATTCTCTCTATGCGGGGTTGCAACTGGTGCTGCCGGGGGAAGTCGCCCCTTCCCACCGCCATTCTCAGTCGGCGCTGCGGCTGGTGATCGAGGGCTCAGGTGCCTACACGTCGGTCAACGGGGAGCGGACCCTGATGGAAAAGGGAGACTTCATCATCACGCCCCCCTGGAGTTGGCACGAGCACGGCAACGACACGGGCGATCCGGTGGTGTGGCTGGACGGGCTCGATATTCCGCTGGTGCGGTTCTTCGACGCGAGCTTCGTGGAACGCTACGAGGAGGACAGCTTCCCGGAAACCCGGCCGGTGGGCGACAACGTGGCCCGTTACGGCAGCAACATGCGCCCCGTAGGCTACGAGGCGGTGCCCGCCCGCTCGCCGATGTTCTCGTATCCCTATGTCCGCAGCCGGGAGGCGCTGGAGCGGATGCGCCGCACGGAGGAATGGGACCCCCACCACGGGCTGAAGATGGAATTCGTCAATCCGTTGGACGGCGGTCCGGCCATGACGACCATCTCGACCTTTCTCCAGCTGCTTCCGAAAGGGTTCGCGGCCCTTCCCTACCGCGCCACCGACGGAACGGTCTACACGGCGATCGAGGGCAGCGGGGAGACCGTGATCGGCGGGGAAACCTTCGCCTGGAGCGCCGATGACGTGTTCGTCGTGCCGGCGTGGGCGCCCCACCACCATCGCGCCGCCGAAGACGCGGTGCTGTTCAGCTTCTCCGACCGGGGCGTGCAACGGAAGCTGGGGCTGTTCCGCGAATGGAAGGCGGAAGCCCCAGCCTGACCGGCGTATTACAGCGCCGCATCACAGGCGCATCCCAGGTGTCAACCCGATGGATTTCGGCTACTTCACCCTGAGCGACAACCGTTATCCGGGCAATTCCCGCACGCCCGAGGGCTTCGTCCAGGAAATCTACGAGCAGGCCCTGTACGCGGAGGAGGTGGGGCTGAATTCCGTGTGGGTGGGGGAGCACCACTTCAACCTGCTCGGGGTCAACCCCTGCCCCAACATTCTGCTCGCCCACCTGGCGGGGGCCACCCGGCGGGTGCGGATCGCCCCGGCGGTGGTGCTGCTGCCGGTGCACCACCCCCTGCACGTGGCGGAGGAGTGGGCGACCCTGGACCTGCTCTCGGGCGGGCGGGTGGATTTCGCCGCGGGGCGGGGCTACGACCGCCTGGAGTACGGTGGCTTCGGCGTGCCCTTCGGCGACACGGCCGAGCTGGTCGCCGAGGGCATGGAGGGGCGGTGGCGCGCCAGGACCGAGGAGGGCCGCTGGTCGCACCAGGGAAAGTACTACCGCTTCGAGGACGTGGAGGTGGTGCCCAAACCCCTGCAGAAGCCCCTGCGGCCGTACGTGGCGTGCTTCTCCCGCTTCTCCATGGAGCTGGCGGCGCGGAACGACTGGAACATCGTCTTCGCCCCCTTCGCCGCGGCAATGGTCTACGGCAGCCTCGCCGACGGCGTGCGGCAGTTCCGGGAGGAGGCCCAGAAACAGAGCAATCCGGCGCGGCGGGCCATGTGCAGCTACTTCATCCACATCGCCGATACGCCCCAGGAGGAACAGGAAGGGCGGAAGCGGCTCGTCAGCTACTTCCAGGACGCGCTCCTGGCCGCGTTTCCCGGAGACCCCGCCAGCGCCCCGCCGACCCTGCGCTACTTCGTCAAGATCGTCGAGATTCTAAAAAACATGCAGCCGGGAAACCTGACCTCCAACTCGATCCTGGTGGGGCCGCCGGCCAAGATCGTCGAGGACCTGAAGCGGGTCGAGGCCGCCGGCATCTCCGAGGTGATCCTTTACTTCAACTACGGGCTGAAGCCCAACGCCCAGGTAAAAGAACAGATGGCCCGCTTC
>JAPUJL010000232.1 GCA_027296185.1 SAR324 cluster bacterium
ACTAAAATCGACCATGCCCGTATCGAACGTGCCCTCCCAACGGCTGCCTACGGCGCCAGCACTGGTCAGCGTGATGGCGATGTCACTGTCCGAGGTATAAACCAGGCTGAAGGTGCCGTTCGGGACGTCAAAGTTTTCCACGTAAGCTAGGAATGCGCTGTCAGCTATTGTATAGCTGCCAATCGTTGCATCTATCGGCAATTCTATGGTCACGAAGTTGCCGATGGTGTTCGGTGCAGTGAGGTCTTTAGAGGCATTCAGCTTGATTATTCCTGGATTTGTATCGACGGCGATAGTAATAAACGGGTCGAATCCTACGGCATTTGAGGAGGCCGTTTCTGTCATGCTGAGCGTGCTGCCAAAGATAGTGATTGCCAGCGTGTCACTGTAGTTTGCAAAAACACTACTGTCGTCTTCGCAACCCGTGAATAACATACCGGCCACTACGAGTGCTAAGACGATTCTAATTCCATTCATCGAATTCATTACATCCTCCCGGTTTGGTGAATGGCGGAAAATTAGGAACACCCCGCACGATCCGCCGCTGGGCCGGGTCGCCGATTCCGTGCTATAGATGGAGATGTCCACGGTTTCACTTAATTGAAGTTACATCAAGCCATGTCCAAAGCCGTAGCCGAAGTGTTGCAGGCGATGGGGGAGTCGCCGCCGGAGGAGGGGGAGACCCTGGCGGAGTTCAAGCGCTCTTTCGCCTATGGCAGCCGCACCGACCTGCTGTTCAAGTTCATCAAGAACCTCTCCGACCGGGACGCGGCGGAGTTCATTCGCTCCCTGCTGGAAAAGCTGGGGGAGACCCTGGACGACGGTAACCTGGAGCGGCTGACCGAGCACGTGGTCGAATGGAACGCGCGCGCCTACGCCCACGAGTGGGAGGACCGCTGGCGATACGAGGCGGGGCCCTTCGCGCCGCTGACCAAGCCCCTGGCCGAGTGCCGGCTGGGGCTGCTGACCGCCACGGGCCACTACGTGGAGGGCGACGATCCGGCCCCCCTCGGCGAGGCGGGCCTGACCCAGGAAGAGGCGATCCCGCGCATCCTGGAGTTCGCCCGGGCGGAGCCGATACTTTCCGCCATTCCCTTCGATACGCCCCCCGGGCGGCTGCGGGCGCGCCATCCGGGCATCGACATCCGCGCCTACGTGGAAGACCCCAACGTGGCGTTTCCCCTGGAGCGGCTGCGGGAGTTCGTGGCCGAGGGCGTCATCGGCGAGTTGCTGCCCGCGGCGTACTCGTTCGTGGGGATCACCGCCCAGACCTCGTTGCTGAAGAAGGAGGGGCCGGCCTGGGCGGAGCTGTTCCGGGACGAGCGGGCCGACGCGATGCTGCTGGTCCCCGTGTGACCCATGTGCCACGTGTCCGTGGGACACGCCGCGCGGCTGATCGAGGAGGCGGGCCTGCCCACCGTCACCGTGATGACCCGGCCCTTCGGCTTCCGGGCGGAGGGGATGAAGGTGCCCCGCACCGTGATCACCCGCCATCCCATGGGCCGGCCCCTGGGCGCCCCGCACGATGCCCCCCGGCAGCGGCAGGTGCTGCGCGCGGCCCTCGATCTGCTGGGTTCGGCAACCGCCAATCCCACCGTCGTCGAGCTGCCGGAGCTGTACCGGCCGAAGGTGTTAAAGGTAACTTCCGAGGATTGAGCGGGCAAAAGTTCACGGCAACTGCCATTGCGGGGGAACGCGTCCCCCCGCACCCCCCTTTCGAGGCCACTGTATCGTTTCGGCGTGGAGCCCCCGAATGCTAATAGAATCTAACCCTGCTGGGGCGCAGGGGTCTCGACCCCTGCCAGGGTGGCAAGGGGCAGCGCCCCTTGCCCGCCGGAGGCAACCCGAATCGATTTTCTATTGTTAGTCGTCACCGTTTTCCATGCTCCCGTTCCGTTTCTATCTGATCACCGATCGCCGCAACGGGCGGCACGATCCCGTGGAGTGGCTGCCGCGGCTCGCCGAGCGGGGGCTGCGGGCGCTCCAGGTGCGGGAGAAGGATTTGCCGCCCGCCGAGCTGGCCGGCTTCTGCCGCCGGTTGCAGGCGGCGCTAACCGATAGCCGGCGGGGGCTGCGCCTCTTTCTCAACGACCGGGCCGATCTCGCCCTGGCTTTGGGATTCGCGGGGGTGCACCTGCGGGAGGAAAGCCTGCCCCTCTCCGACCAGCCGGCCCCGCTCCGCAACGCGCTGCAGTTCGGCGTCTCGGCTCACTCGGTGGATGGGGTGCGTGCCGCAGCGGCGGCGGGTGCCGCATTCGCCACCTTCGGCCCGGTCTATGAGACCCCCTCCAAGGCGGCTTACGGCGATCCGGTGGGGCTCGAAGGACTGGAGGAGGCGGCCCGGGCGGCGCCTCTGCCGCTCCTGGCCTTGGGCGGCGTCACGCCGGAACGGGTGCCGGAATGCCTCGCAGCGGGCGCCGCGGGCGTGGCGGCCATCTCCGCGATCTGGAACGCGGACGATCCCCTCGCCGCCCTGGAGCGCTTCCGGGAGGCCCTGGGCGGGCTTTAGGCAGATTACTCAGCGGCCGGATGAACGGCGCTTGCGGGGGATAGGGCCATAGGGTGAGGGCTTAGATTTCCGCCTCGGCGGGCAGCACCATCAATTGCGGGATGACCACGTGATCCGGCTGCTCGAGCATGAACCGCACCGAGCGGGCGATATCCTCCGGCTGGAGGGGCGTCTTCATCCCCTGCGCGTCCTTGGGGTGCACCTCCCAGTCGTCGTGCAACTCCGTCATCACCAGCCCCGGCTGTACCGCCATCACGCGGATGCCGGTGCCGGCCATTTCCTTGCGCAGCCCCTCGCACAACCCCTCGATGGCGTACTTGGTGCCCGCATAGGCGCCGAAGCGGGGGCGCACCGTCTTGCCCAGCACGCTGGAGGTGGTGATCATGTCGCCGCCGCCCACCGACCGGAAATGGCGCAGGGCCACGTAGATCATGCGGAAAGCCGCCTCGGTGTTGAGCCGCACCATCTCGCACATGCGGTCGATGTCGATCTCCTCGACGGAGCCCATTTCGATCGTTCCGGCGTTGTTGATCACCGCGTCGCACCGCCCGAACTCGCTCAGCGCCTTCTGGACAATCCGCCCGGGAACCGCCGGGTCGGTCATGTCGCCGGCCACGTAAGCGGTCTGTCCCAGTTCCGCCGCAATCTTCTTCAGCCGCTCCTCCCGCCGCCCCGTCAGCACCAGCTTCATCCCCGCGCTACGTAGGTTATGGGCCACGGCCAGCCCGATGCCGCTCGTCGCGCCCGTGACCGCTGCCACCTTGTCCTTCAGTTCCATCCGTGACCTCGCCTCGTGAGGGGTTCGCCCGCCGCCCGGTCACCGGCCCGCCCTCCGGCGGATCGTCCCACTCCGCCGCCCGTCCGGTGTGCCGATCCGACGAGCCCTGGTTGAATTTGATGGGGCTCTAATTCAGTCGTGTCAAGCCATTGTGAAGCCATAGTGAATCCGGCCGGGAAACGCCAGCCTGACCGCCAAGTCCGCCGCGGGTTCGGCTGCTGCTCAAATTCGGCGGAAATGGAGCAGGTGCTCCCACTTGCCGCGCTTGGCGAAGGCGGTGCGCTCGGCGCGGTTGTGCACCGCCCGTTGCACCGAGGCCCGCGATTCGCAGCGCCACCCCTTGCTCTGGGCGATGCGAAGGGTGATCGCCGCGCCGTCCACGGCATGGCGCCGGTCGAGCCAATCGGCGATGACCACGAACAGGTGGCCCTCCCGCTTCATCACCCGGGCGAAAGCCACCATGGCATCCCGCATGGCGGCGCTCCACGAGACGCCCTCGCCGCGGCGGGGGCCGGCTTCCCCGTCAAATAACGCCTGGCCGTCGAGCTCCAGCCAGTCCATCCGCAGCCGGTGGTGCTCGTGGTAGTCGTAGGTGCCCGGATAGGGCGGGCTGGTCAGGATCAAATCCACGGCCCCCCAGCCCAGGGAGGGCAGCAGCCGGGCGTCCTCCTCGAGCAGCGTTACGCCCGGCCGGGGCCGCGGGAGCCGCTCGCCGAGGGTCACCTGCGCCTCGGCCAGCTCCTGGCACTTGCTCACGAGAAAGCGGATCACGGCGCCCTTGGGGTACCGGGGGGGCTCGGTCTCCTCGCTGCTGTCCGAGCGGCGGTTGGAGAACTTCACCGCCAGCGCCGAGAATACGGCGCGCAGGGTCTCCCGTGCCGTGCCGGCCCGCAGGTCGTCGATCAGCCGGATGCACTGCACCAGCTCGGCGAAGAGATGGGGTGCGTAGTGCGGAGCCAGCCGGGGCAGCCCGGGCCGCCGCACCCGCGGGGGGTGCTTCTCCCGCCGCAGCGCCTCGACCAGGGCGGCGATCCGCTCGGCCTCGCCCACCAGGCGGCGGGCCTGATCGGCCGTGCGGGGCCGGGTGCGCTCCCGCGCCACCAGTCCCGCCACCGGATTGAGGTCGTTTCCCACCACATCGAGCCCGAGCAGGTTGCCCTCCACGAGCGTGGTGCCGCCCCCCATGAACGGATCCAGCACCGTCCGCCCCCGGTTATTCTCAGGACTGCCGCCCAGTTCGTCCAGCACCGTGCGGACCAGCCGCGGGTGGAACCGGCCCGGGTAGGGGTGAAATCCGTGGGTCAGCCGGTAGGCGCTCTCCCGGGGGATCGTCAGCGCGTCGGCGAGCAGGGTGCCCAACGCGCCTTCGCATTCGGTGGCCAGGTTTTGCTGGGAGAGGGAGCGGCGGCGGCGCGCGGGCATGACGGCGGTCGTGAAGATTTTCGGGGGCGGAGGGAGTCGCGTATACCGGGCGGGGCATCCGGCCCGCGCCGCCCGCAATCTTGGCGGTCCCAATTTTGTCA
>JAPUJL010000233.1 GCA_027296185.1 SAR324 cluster bacterium
ACGTCCACGATCCGGGGGGCGGTGTGGCCGTCCCAGAGCTCCGGCCTGCGCCCAGCCTTGCCCTTGCCGTCGAGGATCTTCGCCACCTCCGCCCGAATCGTAACCGGATCGGAACCCACGATGGTGTTGGTTCCCTCGTGGACCGTGATCGGGCGCTCGGTGTTTTCCCGCAGGGTCAGGCACGGGACGCCGAGGGCCGTGGTCTCCTCCTGGATGCCCCCGGAGTCGGTCAGGACCAGACGGGCGTCCGCCATCAGCCGGAGGAACTCCAGGTAGCCGAGGGGCTCGGTGGTGCGCAGGAGCGGCTGCACGCCTCCCCGGTGAGTGCGGATGGCGGCCGCGGTCCGCGGGTGCACCGGGAATACGACGGGGATCGTCGCGTGGATCTCCTCGAGCACGCCGAACAGCCGACGGAGCTGGGCCGGGTCGTCCACGTTGCTGGGACGGTGCAGGGTCAGCACCGCGTACTCGCGCGGCTGGACGTCGAGGCGGTCCAGGGTGTCGAGCGCCCGTGCCCGGTCCAGGTTGGCGAACAGCGTATCGATCATGATGTTGCCCACCCGGAAGATGCGTTTCTCGGCCACCCCCTCCCGGCGCAGGTTCTCGTCCCCGGCCGACTCGGTGGTGAACAGCCAGTCGGAGATGGTGTCGGTCAGCAGCCGGTTGATCTCCTCGGGCATGTCGCGGTCGAAGGAGCGCAGGCCCGCCTCCACGTGGGCCACCGGAATGCGGAGCTTCACCGCCGCCAGGGCGGCGGCCAGGGTCGAGTTGACGTCCCCGACCACCAGCACCGCGTCCGGCCTTCGCTCGACCAGCAGCTTCTCCATCCGGCTCAGCACCAGGGCAGTCTGCTCCCCATGGGAACCCGAGCCCACCTCGAGGTTCACGTCTGGCGGCGGGATCCCGAGGTCGCGGAAGAAGCTCTCGGACATGGCCGGGTCGTAGTGCTGGCCGCTGTGGACGAGGGCGGGCTCGAAGCGGTCCCGGGCTCGCAGCTCGCGCAGGAGAGGCGCGATCTTCATGAAGTTCGGGCGCGCCCCAGCGACCGCCAGGACCCGCCAGCTCGCTGCTTCCCGTGACGTGATCGGCGGCACCCTCACCCGTTCCTCTGTGTCCACTTGCCCCGCCGGGAGACAAGAAGGGGGAAAGCCCCCCGCCCTGCCGGAAGCCCGCGAGCCTGTGAGTATCCCCTGACTGTGCGCAAAGGGAAATGGTCCCGTGGATGGGCAATAAAGTGAAACAGTGTGCCACCCCCGAAGCCGAAAGAGGAACATACGTTCCTAGAGGAGATTCTCCTTCCCACGAGCGGAAAAGTATTTCACACTCGAGCGGAAGAACATTTCACACTCGCTGCCTCGTCCCGCCCATCCGCCGCCTCAGGCGGCGCCGTTGATCGCTTGGAGGGGAATCGGCGGAAGCCTCGGCAGGCATAAGGGCTGGAAATCTCCTGCAAGCGAACAGAAGCGACCGGCCCCTGGGCCGGCGCCCACGAGGGCGATCCTCCATGGCGGAACGATTTCGAGTCCTGGTGATCGATGACGATCCCGGCATCCGGGAGCTTCTGGAGGCCCAGGTGTCCCGGCTGGGCTACCGCGTCTTGAGCGCCCCAGATGGAGAGAGGGCCCTGGAGATGCTCGAGGAGTCCCGCCCCGATCTGGTGACCCTCGACGTGATCCTCCCCGGCATGGGCGGGCTCGATACCCTGCGCCAGATCAAGCAGCGCCTGCCGGAGGTGCCGGTGGTGATGCTCTCCGGCCACGGACAGGCCCCGGTGATCGTCGAGGCCATGCGGCTCGGGGCGTCGGACTTCCTGCGCAAGCCGTTCGAGGTCGAGGAGCTCGAGCTGGCCTTCCAGAAGGCCCTCGAGAACCGTGCCCTGCAGGAGGAAGTCGATCACTTGCGGGGCCGGGTCCGCTCCGAATCCGAGGCGCTGATGCTGTTCGGGGACAACCCGAAGATGGTGGAGGTCCGGGAGATCATCGAGCAGGTCGCCGACACCGACATCACGGTCCTGATCCGGGGTCCCAGCGGCACCGGCAAGGAGCTGGTGGCCCGAGGGCTCTACCAGCTTTCCGGCCGCCACAACCGCCCCTTCGTGAAGGTCAACTGTGCGGCCCTGCCCTCCGAGCTGCTGGAGAGCGAGCTCTTCGGCTACGAGAAGGGCGCCTTCACCGGTGCGCAGAAGCGCAAGCTCGGAAAGTTCGAGTACGCCGACGGCGGAACCATTTTCCTGGACGAAATCAGCGAGATGCATCCCGGGTTGCAGGCGAAATTGCTGCAAGTGCTCCAGGACGGGGAGTTCTCGCGGCTGGGCAGCGAGGGCGATGTTCGGGTGGACACCCGAATCCTCGCGGCTACGAATCGGAACCTGGAAGAGGCGGTCCAGCAAGGAACTTTTCGTGAAGACCTCTATTACCGCCTCAACGTCGTGACGATACACGTTCCGGCCTTGCGCGAACGAATCGATGCGGTTCCGCTTCTCGTGGAGCACTTCCTCGAGAAGTACAACCACCAGTATCGAAAGAAGCTGACCCAGTTATCCGCGGAAACCATGGACACCTTCATGCAGTACCACTGGCCGGGCAACGTCCGAGAGCTCGAGAACATGGTCAAGCGCATGGTCGTTCTGGGCAACGAGCATGCGATGTTGCCGGAGCTCGCCGCCGAGAAACGGGAGCCGGTGTCCGCGGAAGAGGAGCTTCTGGACATGGGCGCGCTGGGAGTCGACCTGGCCAACGGCGAGGGGATCGATCTGAAGGCCATCTCGAAGCGCGCCGCGCAGATCGCAGAGAAGCGGGTGATCGAGAAGGTTCTGGGGGAGACCCGCTGGAACCGGAAGGAGGCCGCCGAGCGCCTCCAGATCAGCTACAAGGCCCTGCTCTACAAAATGAAGGAGAACGGGCTCAGCGAGAGGCGCTGAATCCCATCCCTGGATTTCCGTGGAGAGTTCATGAAATCGTTCGGTCGCAGTCATCTTTGGCTCTGGGTGGCGCCGCTGGCGTGGCTCTGGGTGGCCGCGTGCTCGTCGGCACCGATCGTTCCGCCCGACTCGCAGATGCCTTCGAAGGAAACCTACGTGATCGGCGCCATGGACCAGATCGCCGTGAGCGTCTGGAAGAATCCCGAGCTCAGCCTGACAGTCCCTGTGCGCATCGATGGCAAGATCTCGCTGCCGCTGCTCGACGACGTCCAGGCCGAGGGCCTGACGCCGGAGGAGCTGAAGGAGGTCGTCACCCAGCTCCTGGGCGAGTTCGTCAGCGCGCCGGACGTCACCGTGATCGTGCTGGGCATGAACAGCAAGTCGGTGTCGATGATGGGCGAGGGAATCGTCCGCAAGGGACCGATTCAGCTGCGCCGGGACACGACGATCCTGGAGGCGATCGCCCAGAGCGGCGGCTTCACGGTCTACGCCAATTCGAAAAAGGTCCTGGTCCTGCGCAAGACCGACGAGGGCCTGGTGGAATACCGGTTCAACTACGACGCCTACATCTCCGGCAAGGCGCCAGACTCGAACTTCTTGTTGAAGCCCGGAGATACCATCCTGGTCTCGGATTGAGCTGGAGCCGATGCGTTATGCGAGCTGGGTGTTGGCCGTGGTAGCC
>JAPUJL010000234.1 GCA_027296185.1 SAR324 cluster bacterium
GGAGGCTAGGTTACCGCCAGGGCGTCCGGCCGCCGGCCAGCCGAGGTCTCTGGGCCGCCGGCCGCACTGTCGCTGCTGGATACAATTACCGGTCGATTCCGCCCATCAGGCCCCGTGCATCCAGACTGGAGTGGTGCGGCCCAATTTCGTGTCCGATCGACCGCTTTTTTTTGAAAAAAGGGATTGCCCTCCCCGCGAAAATATGGCAACAATCGATTTATCAAATCTGTCGAATTTAAACATATATGATTCATAGATAGAAATTAGGCAGTATGAGTAGGGTGAAAACGAGCAGCGTTTGGAATACGGCAACGCCCAGAAGAAAAGCACGCTCCGCATCGATCTCCCGGGAGCAACTCGCCCGGGCGGTCAAGTCATTTAAGAAAGGCGGAGGGCTGATCGAGACGTTGCCGCCGCAAGTGGCGATCCGCCGGCGTACGGCAGGCGCTCACTTGGAGACGGGATTCGAGAAGGTGATCGACAACTGACCCGCGGCTCCGCCGCCGGTCAGTCGAATGCTTTCAATCGGACCGAACCGAGTCGGTACGACGAAGGGGACCGCGCTTCACGCGCAATGAAATTACGCCGGATATGCACCGCTGAACCGAGGACGGCAACCGACCGCCCCCTCGGTGCCGCCTTAGGGAAGGCGTGGCGCATCCGGCGCGTTCGAGGAACAACGCCGGATGTGCCTTGCCAACCTGAGGATGGCATGCGACCGCCCCCTCGGTGTCGCCTCAGGTAAAGCGTGGCGCATTCGGCGTCCTCGTTCAGCGCTCAGATGATGCCCTGATCGCGCCACGACGCAATCTCTTCCCAACCGAATCCGCATTCGATCAACACCTCCTCGGTATGCTGACCCAACTCCGGGGGCGGACCCTGAGGTTTGACGGGGTTGGCGTAGAACCGGAAGGGCGATCCGACCACGGGCAGTTTCCGGCCGTTGGGATCCTCCAATTCGATCATGTAGCCGTTGGCCCAGGCTTGAGGGTCGTCGACCACGTCGGCGTAGGTATTGACCTTGCTGATCATCAGGTCCTGATCGCGGAACAGGCGCACCCACTCGTCCGCCGTCCGCTTGAGCAATCCCTTCCGGATGGCCGGGATGAACGCCGACTTGTCTCGAATAAACGAGGCGCGCGGGTCCACGTCGGGGCCCGGGTCGATGCCCAACAGCTCGCAAAAGATTTGCCAGCGGGCGCCCCCCACCCCGCCGAGGACGACGTCGCCTTCCTTGGTGGGAAAGCTGCCCCAGATCATCCCGGTCTTGTGGAGTTGGGGATGGCCGGTCTTGGCCTTGGGCGGGAGGCTGCCCCCCAGGGCATATTGGTTGATTTCCCACGACTGCAGGGCAAGCTGGCACCCATACAGGGACACCGTCACCTTCTGCCCATGACCCTGCCGCTCCCGGGCCACCAGCCCGCCCAGCACGGCGGAGGCGAGGGTCATGCCGGCCAACTGATCGCCGATGGCCGCGCCCGCGGTGTAGGAGGCGCCGTCGTCGCCCGCGACGCTCATAATGCCGCCCATGGCCTGGCCGTGGATGTCGAAGCCGGTGAGGTTTCCCAGCGGCCCATCCTCCCCATAGGCGGAGACGGCGGCATAGACGATAACCTCGTTCCGGGCGCGAAAGGCCTCGTAACCCAAGCCGATCTTGTCCGCGTATCCGGGGCGGAAATTCTCGACGATCACGTCGCAGCCCGCGCCGATTTTGAGCAGGATTTCCTTGCCCTGGGGCGAGCGGAAGTCGACAGTGATGCCGCGCTTGCCACGGTCGTGGGCGATGAAGTAGGGGGTCGCGCTCAATCCTTCCACGGCGTGGATGTAACGCCCCTGATCGCCTTGACCGGGAATTTCCACCTTGACGATGTCCGCGCCCAGATCCGAGAGCAGCACCGTGGCGGTGGGGCCCGCCTGAAACCGCGTAAAATCCAGCACCTTGATGCCATCGAGGGGAGCGGGCATGGAGGATTCCTTCAGTTCGGATTGCCGGCCGGCCGGGGCTGGGAAAAAGGGAGCGGCGCGGCGCCACGCGGGAGCTTCGCGGCGGAGGAGGCGCGCGGTAGGCCCTGGAGCCGTTCCCGCGGAACCGTTCGATCGTGCCGCCGCGCCGAATTTGGCGGGCGTTTCCGCTCAGCGGGCTGGCTTTCCGCTTTCGGATTGTTCTCGCGCCAACCCGGTGTTACGTTGATCGGCTCCGGTAAAAGCGCCCCACGAGGCGGGTTCACGAGCGGGAGCCACTCTAGCAAATGACCCCTTCACATCACAACCCAGGCAAACCGATCGTTCTCGATTTTGGGGAGGAGACGATCACGGCGTTCTCCATCTCCGCCTTGTCGACGTACGTGATGATTCCCGAGTTGAACAGCGTGTTCGACCTGGGCGAGTGCCCGGTCGCAGCGGTGCCCCTGGAGCGGGTGTTCATCAGCCACGCCCACGGCGATCACGCCCGCTGTCTGTTGCGCCACGAATCCCTGCGGCGGCTGCTCGGCATGAACCCGGCCACCTATTACATTCCGGCCCAATCCCACGAGGGCTTTCTCGAGTTGAGCCGGGCCTGGAAGACCCTGGAGCGGGTGAACCCGAACCGGTTCGAGTACCCCCATTTCCACCCCATGCACGAGGGCGACGTGGTGTGGCTGCACCGCCAGCTCGCCGCGAAGGCCTTCCGGGTGAATCACACGCTGCCGTCGTTGGGGTACACCCTGTTCGACGTGCGCAAGAAGCTTAAGCCGGAGTTTCACGGGCGGCCCGGCCCAGAGCTGGCCCGGCTTCGTAAAGAGGGAGTGAGCTTCGAAGAGGAACTGTGGCTGCCGCGCCTGACCTACATCGGGGACAGCACCATCGAAACCCTTTACCGGGAACAGCACATCGGTCAATCGCGCATACTGATCATCGAGCTGACGTTCCTCATGGACGACGATCGGGAGCTGGCCCGCCGCAGGGGCCACACCCATCTGCTGGATTTGGCCGATTTTCTCCGCGAGTGCCCCGATGTGCTCCAGAATCGGCACATCGTACTGAAACATTTTAGCATGCGCTACGACCGCCGGTTCATCGTGCACACGGTCAAGTCCAGGCTACCCAAGGATTTCCTCGAGCGCGTCCACATCCTGATCTGAGCGCGTGCCGCCCGGTCACTCCAGGCCGGGCACCGTCTACTTGTGGGCGGTCACCATGATTTCCACCAGGTACTTCGGGTGCGCCAGCCGCGCCTCGACGGTGGCCCGGGCTGGCGGATTCTCCGTATCCACCCAGACGTCCCAGGCCGAATTCATCGCCTCGAAGCTCCGGATGTCCGCAAGGTAGATCGTGGTGGAGAGCAGGTTCTGCTTGCCGCTGCCCAGCTTGCCCAGCAGCGCGTCGATCTTGCGCAGGATGTCCTCGGTTTGGGCCTTGGCATCCGGCACCGGGTCGTCCGCCACCTGCCCCGCGAGGAAGATCAGGTCGCCGTGGCTAACGCCCTGGCTCATGCGCTTGGTCTTTTCAATCCGCGTAGTTGCCATCGGTTTCGTTTCTCCGAATTCGATTGAGTGGGAGCCGCCCGGTTATTCCTTGGGCGGGAAAACATCCGGCGCGATTTGGTAACCGTCCGCGAGCTTATTCGTTTTATTGAACAGCCCCACTACGGCCATCAGCTCGCCCAGCATCTCCCGGTCCATGCCGAGCTTCATGGCCGCGGCGGTGTGGGAATTGACGCAGTAGGCGCAGGAATTGGTGGCGCTGACGGCGATCGCGATCATCTCCTTGGTGAGGGGATCCAGCCGCCCGGGCGCCATCACCGCCTTGAGCTCCTCCCACAGGCGGGCCAGGGTCGGGGGGTGGTTGGCGACGGTTCGCCAGAAGTCCGGCACCCGGTCGATCTTTCGGGTCGCCATGATGTCGTCGTAGACGGCCTTCACCTCGGGTGACGCCCGGTCGTACTCGACCGTATCGACAGTGGCCATGTCATCTCCATGATGGGGCTAACGTTTGGGCTCCATCCCCGTGGATCGTGCGGGGCATGCTCCCTCCATAGCGCAACCCGCGCCGGAGCGGCAAGGCGGAACGAGCATCGCCGTGAGGCGGCATCGGGCAAACCGCTAGGAAGAAGGGGCCGGCCGGGAAGGCGGCCGGGTGGGTGGCCCGAGGACGGCCGAAGGAATCCCCGCCTCTGCTGGGCCGAATTCCCAATCGGAACGAATTGGGGTATCTATTCAATCTTGCGCAGGCCTCCGTGTAGCCCGGTAGGAGATCGGGATTTTCGCCGCTATCGGCGCACTCCGTCCCGCTCCGTCATCCTGTTCCCAGCCCCTTGTCACGGCGTAATCCGATGGCATTGAAATCCATGATCGGCGGTGCGAAGAACGGCGCGCCGCCGCCGCAGGCGGCCGCGCCGGCGCCGGCCAAGGGCTTGGGGTCGTTGCTGAAGCACGGGCTGGTGCTTTCCCCGCAGCGGGAGGCACACCTAAGGGAGGGGTTGGAAAAGGGACTGGCCTTCTACGACCGTTACAACGAATCCCGCCTGGAACTGGCCCTCGGCTCGTTCGACGAGGAGATGCGCCACGCCCTGTACGAAATCATCTACCTGATGCACGTCAACGACCCGTCGCTGGCCAACTGGAGCTTCAAGGCCAAGAAGTGGGAGCAGACGCCCACCGGCCGCAAGGCGATCGAGTACGACGACACGGCCGACCTGTATGTCGAGGGCGCCCCCCACGGCGTCCAGGGGTTCGGGGCGCTTTCGGCGCAATTCCGCAGCGATTTCCAGGCCTATACCAACTCGGTGTTCAAGGGCCGGCGCGGCGGTGAGGACCCCACCGGTCACCGGCCCATCGTCAGCCTGCACTGCATCGGCTCCATCGGTACCGTGGGCCACAAATCCGGCACCTCCGACCTGGATCTGCAAGTGGTCTACTCGCTGGAGCCGTTCACCTACGCCGCCACGGAGGGCACCGACGATCAGTTGCGCGATGCGCTGAAGCGGGAAGCCAGCGCGCTGATGAGGGAAATCTGCCAGAAGAAGAACATCACGCCGGCCCAGATGAAGGATCCCCGGGTGCTGAAGCTGGTGCAATCCGCCGCCGCCGCCGAGCGGGCGCGGCGCTACCCGAACCTGCACAAGTACCTGATCGCCAAGCAGGGCGATTACATCGCGGACTTCCGGCAGAACCGGGGAGCCGAGCTGCGCATCCAATGCCTCCACGAGATCATCAACCTGATGAAGCGCTATTCCAAGCTCCGGCAGGGGGGAGAGCTGGAGGCGATGGAGAAGCGGCTCAAGGAACGCATCCAGAGAATCCAGGATTACGTGGCGAAGAAGTTTCCCGGCGCCGAAGTGTACCTGTTCCCGATGTCCATCGACGACTACCGCCAGGGCCGGTACAGCTCGACCATCGAGTTCAAGGAATCCTCCGGCTCCGCCTACGAGTTGATCCTGAACCACGACACGCTGATGGCGGGCATTCAATTCACCCCCGTGGTGCCGACCCACTTCATCTTTCCCGCCGATGCCAATAACAACTTCTCGGTGTTCTGGCGCCTCAACGATTACATCCGCTTCGAGGCGATCCAGCTCTACGACGGGATTCGCGACCGGCTGGTGAACCTGGGCTCGGCGCCCGACCTGAACGAGGAGTACGTCGCCAAGCACGTGGGTGCCGCGTATTGGGAGGCCTTCAAGGCCTCTTCCGGGAACCTGCCCAAGGCCACGCTGAACCTGTTGCGCTACGAGATGCTGCTGCACAAGCGGTACCTGAAGACCATCGTGCAACTCATCAAGGAGCCGAAATTCCTGGACGCCCTGGCGACCCCCAAACCCGAGGCCGCCAAGGGAATCGACCCGGCGGAATCGAAGAATGGATTCGAGGGGCTGCCGCCCTGGTCCATCCTGGAGATCGAGGAGCAATTCCCCAAGCTGCACGAGGATCCCTGGTGGATACGCTACAAGGTGCTCAAGATCGCCTTCACGGAGCCGAACGGCGTGCCGGGATTGGAGGCCGAAGAGCGGAGCCGGATTTCCAAGATGCTGGATTTGGCCTTCGCCCTGCACGTGCGCATCTCGGACGTGTTCACCAAGCCCGGGGACCGGCGCACCTTCGAGGAGCACCGGGAGCAGGTGCTCCTCGAAATCCTCGCGCGGGCGTTCCCCAAGGATTCGGAGCAGCGCCAGCGGGTCGATCG
>JAPUJL010000235.1 GCA_027296185.1 SAR324 cluster bacterium
TCTGTACACCGCCTATCCCGCGCCCTTCTTTTCCTATATCAACCCGCCCATCGGCGAGGGGCGCCCCGTGCCGGGGCCGGTGCGGCCGCTGGTGTGCATCCCCACCACGGCGGGCACGTCATCGGAGAACACCGCCGTCGCGATCATCGACGTCACCGAGCTGCACGTAAAGACGGGCATCTCCCACCAGAACCTCCGGGCGACCCTGGGCATCCTGGACCCGTTGAACACGCTGTCCCTGCCGGCCATGGTCACCGCCTGCTCCGGCGCGGACGTGCTGACCCACGCGATCGAATCGTACACCGCGCTCCCCTACGACGAGCGGGAGAAGCCGGCCACCCCCGCCCAGCGCCCGCCCTACGTGGGGGCCAACCCGATCAGCGACATCTGGTGCGAGCGGGCGATCCACCTCGTGCGGGAATTTCTGCCCCGGGCCGTGAAGAACGGAAGCGACAAGGAGGCACGCACCCAGATGATGCTCGCCACCATCTACGCGGGCATGGGCTTCTCCAACGCGGGCGTCCACATCCCCCATGCCATGGGTTATCCCATTGCGGGCAACGTCAGCGGGTACCATCCCCCGGACTATCCCCGGAAAAAGCCTCTCGTGCCCCACGGCATGTCCACCTCCCTCGGCGCGCCGGCGGCCTTCGAATTCACCGCCCGGGCCCAGCCGGAACGGCACCGGCGGGTGGCCGAATGGATGGGCGTTTCCACCTCCGGCCGCGACGCGGCGTCGGCGGGTCAGGCGCTGCGGGATGCCTTCATCGGATTCATGCAGAGCATCGGGCTGCCCAACGGGCTGGGGGAGGTGGGCTACACCTCGGCGGACCTTCCCATGTTGGCCGAGGGCACCCTGAAGCAGCAGCGCCTGATCGACCTCTCCCCCCGCCCGGTGCAACTGGACGACCTGGGCGCCATCCTGGAACGCTCACTCACTATCTGGTAGGCGCGGGCGTTGCGGAAGCCGTCAGGCCTGCGCCCCGCCGCCGCGCCGCAGGACCTGGCCGGGCAGGTTGCCCGTGAGGCGCTCGTGGCGCACCACGGCGGTGCCGCCGACGAAGACGTGGGGAATCCCGGCGGGGAACTGGCGGGGCACCTCGAAGGTGGCGCGGTCTTCCACCGTCTCCGGATCGAACAGCACCAGGTCCGCCCGGTAGCCCGGCTGGAGCAGCCCCACCTCCTTCAGGCCCGCCTGGGCCGCGGTGAGTCCGGTCATCTTGTGGACGGCTTCTTCCAGGGTCAGGATCCCCCGCCGCCGCACATACTCGCCGAGCACGCGGGGGAACGTGCCGTAGAGGCGCGGATGGGGCCGCTCCCCCACGTCCAGCCCGTCGCTGCCGATGGAGGTGCGCGGGTGGCGCAGCACGGTCTCCAGGTCCGCCTCGCTGGAATTGTAGCCGATGTATCCCACGCGGCCCCCTTCGGCGAGGAGCAGATCGCAGACGGCCTGCTCAGGCGGCTGGCCCCGGTCCTGGGCGATCTCCCGGAGCTGGCGTCCCACGAGGGAGCGGTTGGCATCCGTGACCACGGAGGAGACGTATATGTTTTCCCAGCCCGCGACCTTCACTCGATTCTCCCAGCCCGGAAGGCCCGATTCGAATTCCCGGCAAATCCGCGCCCGCGGCTCGGGTTCGGCCAGCCGGGCCAGCAGCGCCTCCACCCCGCCCTCGACGGCCCAGGGCGGGAAGAGCGACACCAGCGTCGAGCTCCCGGCCAGGTAGGGATACATGTCGGAGCCCGGCTGCACGCCCCCGGTCTTGGCGCCGTCGAGCAGGGCCAGGCTCTCCCGCACCTTGCCCCGGTTGGCGGCGCCGGCGCACTTGTGATGGGAAATCTGCACCGGAAGCCCGCCCCCTTGGCCGATCGCGATCGCCTCCTGAACCGCTTCCAGCAGGCGGTCCGACTGGTCGCGGAGGTGTGTCGCGTAGATTCCGCCGTGACGCCCGGACACCTCGCTCAGGGCGACCAGCTCCGCCGTTTCCGCGTAGCAGCCGGGCGGGTAGATCAGCCCCGTGGAAAGGCCCAGGGCGCCCGCATCCATGGCCTCGGCGACCATCCGGCACATCGCCTTCAATTCCCCCTCCGTGGGGGCGCGCCGCTCGAAACCCATGACCGCCGCCCGCAGCGCGCCATGGCCCACCAGGCTGGCGGCGTTGAGCGCCATGCCGCCTCGCTCCAGCCGGGCCTGGTAGCCCGCGAGGCTGTCCCAGTCCCAGTCCAGTTCCGCGTGGCCGAAGACGGGCACGCACAGCTCGCGGAAGAGGTCCGCCGATGGGTTGGCGAGGGGCGCGGCGGAAAATCCGCAATTGCCCAGCACCTCCGTGGTGACCCCCTGCCGCACCTTGAAGGGCATCTGCGGATCGGCCAGCAGCGCCAATTCCGAATGGGTGTGAATGTCGATGAACCCTGGCGCCACGACGAGCCCGTCGGCGTCGAGGGTCTCCGCCCCGCCCGCGGGGGTGGATTCCCCCACCGCCTCGATGCGCCCCCCGGTCACCGCGACGCGGCCCCGGTAGCGCGGAGCGCCGGTTCCGTCGACGATCCATCCATTCTCGATCAGCAGGTCGGTCATGTTCGGACGCTGCGGCGTGGGTGGCCGCGCGGCTCGAGGTCGCATACCCCGCGGCGGCGCATCACCCTACACCGAATCCCCTGCCCCTGCACACGGGGCGCACGTCTCCGGAGGGGCAGCGGGACGGCCGTGGCTGACGAACGGCGGAGAATGAAATCTCCGCGCCGCAGGCCAGGTTACTTAAAGGGAATTCCAGTTTGACCTACCGGTTGAAATCGGTAGATTGGTGCCGGATTCCGGATTTTATTGCCGGCCGTGCCGTGTGGCTTCGGCCATCGATCCTTGTCAATCCTCGATTCCCTTGGAGAAATCCCATGACAATGGTGAAGAATACCCTGGTTTTGGCCCTGCTCGGCGCGGTGGCTTGGGCCTTCGGCGTCAGTTCCGTCGGCGCGATGTCCCATGGCGGCGCACTGCCCCGCGTTCCCCAATTGACCATCGAGGTGGCCGAAGCCGCGGCGGTAGCCTGCGCCAACTACGCCAAGCAACAGGAGGGCTGGCGCACGGTCAACGTTGCGGTCTTGGACAAGGCCGGCGACCTGCTCTACTTCCGCCGCGAACCCTCCTCTTTCCGCGGCAGCATCGACATCGCCATCAACAAGGCCTGGACGGCGACCCGCTTCGGCTTTCCCACCCGCGCCCTGGGCGAGAACATCGTAAATCGCGAGCCCGGCAAGGTGCACGGAATTCAGTTCATGGACCGCCTGATCATCTTTCCCGGCGGACTGCCCATCGTGGTGGATGGCGTGCTCATCGGCGGGATCGGCGTCAGCGGCGCCACGGGCGATCAGGACGAGGAATGCGCCCAGGCCGGCATCAACGCAATCGCTGGCAAACTGAAATAGAAACCTTCGGTCGTATGCTTGAACCCGTTCCGGGAAAGCTAGGGATGGAACCGGGATAGGCATAGCTCCTACCCTACCTCCGGCACAATCGACGGCGTACCAACCATTCAGACGCCTTCTCGGGCCCAGTATGGCCTGGAGGGCGTTTTACCTTTTTGGACGGCAAACGACAAGGAAGTGCCAATTCTGCATGGAACCACTATGCCTTATTCAAGATGCCGGGAGGAAATATTAGGAGACGGACTGCGGTGAGGATTACAACCAGTAACCT